>JANTGP010000133.1 GCA_024762835.1 Bacteroidota bacterium | reverse complement strand
TCTGATTAGTCAAAGATATAGAAATAAAAAATCCGTCATTTTTAACAATTTTCAATTATATAAAATGTTTTTTTTTGCAAGATATTCATAAAATACTATTTATCAAATATTTATGAAAAAATGTAAAATTTTGATGAGTACCATTTGAGTACCCTATTTTCTTGACTTGGGCTTTTTCAAAACGTAAATTTGTATCATATATTAATCTTAAATATCTCAATTATGAAAAAGATTCTACTTATTCTAATCATTTTTTTTGCAGGGCTCACTTCTTATGCACAAAATGGTTTTAACTACAAAGCACTCATTGCCAACAATGGCAATGCACTCACCAATCAAAACATAAGTATCAGGTTTACGATTTTAGAAAACGGCACAACAGCTGTCTATCAAGAAACACAAAGTGCTACCACTGATACTAATGGTATTGTCAGTGTCAGCATCGGGGAAGGAACCCCTGTTTCAGGTAATTTTGCCAATATCAATTGGGGACAACCTCAATCGCTTAAGGTGGAAATCAATACCGGAAGCGGTTACCAGGATTATGGTACGAATCCCCTTAAATACGTGCCAACAGCTAAATATGCCGAAACTGCCGGCAATGTGTTTAGTGGTGATTTTAACGACTTGTCCAATGTGCCAACCGGCTTGTCCGACGGCGATGACGACACACACTTAACCGATGCACAAATAGCTGCAATGGGTTATATCAAAAATCCGGATGACGCCGACCACGATGCAAGCAACGAGTTGCAAAGCATTAGTAAAACGGGTAATGTTGTTTCTTTATCCAATGGCGGTGGTAGTTTTACCGATGCAGTAAACGATGCCGACCACGATGCAACCAATGAGCTACAAACACTAGCTGTGTCCGGCAACCAATTGACCATTAGCAATGGTAATACCGTAACACTTCCCACCGGATCGGGTGGTGACCAATGGGGATCGCAAGTCGTACAAAGCGACCAAAGCCTCACCGGAGACGGCACCAGCACACATCCATTGGCAGTTGACACCTCATCAAGCGCTTTTTATAATTGGGATAAAGATGCCACAGACGATTTTGATGGTCAATTTTCCAGCTTGACAAATATTCCTTACGGTTTATCCGATGGTGATGATGACACCCAACTAACCGATGCACAAATTACGGCAATGGGTTATATCAAAAATCCCGATGATGATGATCACGATTCTGCCAACGAGTTACAAACCATCAGCAAAACCGGCAATACCGTCACTTTATCCAACGGAGGCGGTAGTTTTACCGATTCCGATACCCATTTGACCGAAACGGAAGTAGATGATTATGTGGCCAATAACGGTTATCTGACCAGTGAGATAGATGGCAGCACCACCAACGAATTACAAACCATCAGCAAAACGGGCAACACCGTAACGTTATCTAATGGCGGTGGCAGCTTTACCGATGCCGATACGCATTTAACCGAAGCACAAGTAGATAGTTATGTAGCTAATAACGGGTATTTGACCAGTGAAGTGGATGGGAGCACCACCAACGAATTGCAAAATTTGTCTTTATCCGGCACGCAATTATCCATATCCAATGGTAATCATGTTGATTTTACCGGCTGGGATACCAATGCTTCAGATGATTTTGACGGAGATTACAACAATTTGAGTAACAAACCCAATCTTTGGGGAAAAATTGGGGGGGGTATTAACGCCGTTCCAAATCTAAGAACAGACAATATTTACAGATCAGGTGCCATGCGATTGGGTAGCTATAATCCAACTTCATTTGCAAAACTAGATGTTAGCATTATCGGAAATTCTATGGACAGCAACCAAACGCATGCTGTTTCAATCAATCAAAATAATTCAGGAGACAGTTACCTGGAATCTTTAGGTATTTATATGTCCGGAAACGGAACCGGTACCCATACCAATATAAATACCGGTTTGACAGGGTCCGGTTCAGGATACCAAATAGCTATTAAAAACGACATTACTAATACCGGAGATGGTAATCACACCGGTGTTTTAAATCAACTAACCGGTACCGGAAACGGCGTACAAAGAGGTTTAGCTAATGCCATGAATGTAAGTGGTAGCGGTATCCAATACGGATTGGACAATCGTATGATTAATGGTAGTGGTGTTAAATATGGTGTATATAACTATCTCGATGGCAATGACCAAGGTTCCATGGGGGTATATAACAATCTAAACAACTCAAATGACGGTATTAACATCGGATTTGAAAATTTCTTAAATATAACCGGAAACGGTGATGCTTACGGACTAAAAAGTCAAATCCAAGGAAACGGAAACGGAAACAGATACGGCATTCAATCGAATATAATAAACAATGGAACCGGAAAAACTTATGGAAGTTTCCAATCATTTGGCGGAAACGGAAGCGGCGATTTATATGCCATAAGAGACAGTATATACAACAGCGGTAGCGGCACTCAATATGGTACTTCACACTATTTTTCCGGTGGAGGAACCGGCGATATTATTGCCAATGAGAACACGATTGCCGGCGATACTGACGGTATTATTAAAGGAAACTACACAGAAATTAGCAATTCCGGAAGTAGCTCACATTACGGGAACCATATCTATTTGACGGGAACCGGCACAGGAGAACAAATTGGTAATTACACACATATCGATGTAAGTAATGACAACTATCTGGTTCACCAAACCGGGACTGTAAATTTACTGGATGGAGATAATGTTGGACTTCAAACGGGAAGCAAAAATCTACTTCAAACACATGGAAATGGTACTATTATCGGAAGTCATAATAGAATTGAAGCTGACGGAAATGGCACACATACTGCAGTAAACAACTTTTTGGCAGGTACCGGTACCGGTAAGCAATATGGTGTTAAGACAACTTTTTTTATTCAAAATGATAGTGATCACTATGGCATATACAATAATTACTACGGCGGTAATGGAAATGGTAAACATTATGGCGTTTTCAATAATTTCAGTGTTGATGACGGTTCAGGGAATCATTACGGTATATTTAGTTTATTATCCAGCACGGGTGATGGAAATCAATATGCTGCCTTGGACAGCATAGACAATAGAGGTAACGGAATGCATTACGGTGCTTATCATTACTTATCAGGTAGCGGTAGCGGCAATCATTATGGCTCTTATTCTTACATCACCGGAAGCGGCACCGGCGAACAATATGGCAACTATGTTCATATAGACAACACCGCCGCCGCTGACCATACCGGCACTGCCAATGAGTTAGATGGTGCAGCATCGGGCTATCAAAGCGGTAATAAAAATTACTTACACGGTAGCGGCAATGGAACATTTATGGGAAATAACAACATAATAGAAGGTAGCGGAACCGGAAATCACATGGGGGTACATAACAGTATTAGCGGTACCGGAAGCGGAAAGCAGTATGGCATGCATAGCATTATTTCCAATTTGGGAGACAACGAGCATTTTGGTGTTTACAACTATTTTAATGCCAATGGAAACGGCAGCCATTACGGCACGTATAACAACGTAAGCGATAATGGAACCGGCGCACATTATGGCACCTATAATTTGCTTTCGAATACGGGATCAAACAAAATTTACGGCACTTATAACCGAATCAACAACACCAGTGACGGCGACATTCATTACGCAAGCTATAATTATATAACCCAACCCGGCACAAAAGTTAATTATGCCACTTATAACAAAGCTGACGGCAATGGAAACGGTGGCAGAGTTTGTACCTCAAATATCATTTATGGTGGTGGTACAGGACTACATGTGGGTACAGATAATTATATTTCGGGTAGTGGAAACGGTGCTCAATATGCTGTAAGGAACTTTGTTTTAAATAGTGGAACCGGAACCAAATACGGTAGCTTTAATAAAATCACCTCTACTTCATCAGGGCAACAAATAGCCGTTTATGGAGAAGTAGTCGATGGCACAAATAATTATGCCGGACAGTTTGTCGGCAATGTCAAGGTATCTAAAAAATTAGTTTCAACAGACTCCGGATCCGCAGATATGAAAGCTTATATTTACGGAAAAATTTATCCGAGTGGTAGCATTACAACCGATGCCAGTTCTTCCGGTTTTGCGATAGATCACACCTCCTCTTCCGGTATTTATAAAGTTACTTTTACCAATTCACCCGGAAATTATAATAAATATATTGTAACAGCCAATATTGTAGGCGCTATCGGATTTGTAAAAATAACTCAATCTAATGATTACTTTTATATTTACACTTACAATACTTCCGGTACGTTAACCGACTATCAATTTAATTTTGTGGTATATAGAAAATAAGTTATTATGAAATAAAACAATAAAAATCAATTACTTATAATATTACTATTATGGCGGTATTTTAGTGCCCTATATAATTAGCCCGACTTTTGTCGGGCTAATTATTTTGTATAAACTCCGTTGCTACTCCTATGGCGGGACCTCGATACTTTTTTACTCATTCTTCCTAAATAGTTTTATTACTTTTATGTACGTGATGCAATTGCGCACAATCAGGAAACTAATAATTTATATATTTTGGTTGTAGAGACGCGATAAATCGCGTCTCTACACTATATAACAAATATATACCATTTCCTCGTACAGACGCAGCATGCTACGTCTCTACACAGCATATACCTAAAACCTTCGTATGCCATGGCAAACCGCAATGGCTTGTGTTTTGAAGAATTAGTCTTTGCTTGATTTGTTTTACAATTCTGATTTGATTTCGGAACCTCGATACTATTTTTCCGACCTCAGTCGGAAAAATCACTCGGTCACCTACTATTCTGCTCCAATGGCGGGGTCTCGATACTATTTTCCCTGCTTTCATTGGGAAAATCACTCGGTCACCTATGATGGTACTAAAAATTACAATACACTATAAAGCCGTAATAAATTGGTGAATTCTATCAGCTGCTTTGCCATCGCCATAAGGATTGTGCAGTGCAGACATTTGTTTGTATAAATCGGCATTGCTTAAAAGTTTATTGGCTTCTGAGACAATTTTTTCTTTATCCGTTCCGACCAAAATTACCGTTCCAGCCGTTACGGCCTCCGGGCGTTCCGTGGTGTCGCGCATCACTAAAACGGGTTTACCCAAACTGGGCGCTTCCTCTTGAATGCCACCGCTATCGGTTATGATTAAGTTAGATTGCTCCATCAACCATAAAAAAGCGGGATAACTGAGCGGGTTGATTAACGAAATATTTGGAATTTCATTTAAAAATTCAAAAATAGGTGTTTGTACATTGGGATTTAGATGTACGGGATATACAATTTGCACATCGGGATGTTGTTCTGACAATGTTTTTAGGGCGTTTCGAATATTGATAAAACCTTCGCCAAAATTTTCACGACGGTGTCCGGTGACCAAAATTATTTTTTTATCAAAATCCAATTGATTTTTTAAACTTTGGATTTCATCGTCATCGTAATCTTTTAATTTTTCCATTCCCCAATAGAGTGCATCAATTACGGTATTTCCGGTAATGCTAACGCCCTTTTCATCTATATTTTCTATTAGCAGATTTTCCTTAGCTTTTTGTGTCGGTGCAAAGTGGTAATCTGTTATTCTACCCGTAATTTGGCGGTTAATTTCTTCGGGAAAAGGCGCATATTTATCATGCGTACGAAGTCCGGCTTCGACATGACAAACTTTTGCCCCTGCATAAAAAGCAGCAATACTTCCCATCATCGTAGTGGTGGTATCACCATGTACAAAAACATAATCGGGTTTAAAATCTTCCAAAACCGGTTGCATAGCGGTTAGTATCCTGGCAGACAAGCCGAATAAAGATTGTCCTTTTTGCATTAAATCCAGGTCGTAATCGGGTTTGATTTCGAAAAAATCGAGTACTTGATCCAGCATTTCTCGGTGTTGTGCCGTCACACACACGCGGGTATCCATTTCCGTATCCTGCAAAAATCTATGTACCACCGGTGCCATTTTAATAGCCTCCGGACGTGTGCCGAAAACAAACAAGCACTTCTTTTTTATATTTTCCATATGTATTCTAAATATGTTTTACAAAATAAAACCAAATTACAATTCCCGTTTTTATTATTCATGTATTCTATCCTTAAGCATCAAACGCCAAGCACAAAAAACCTACAGATGATTCCAATACCAATCAACCGCTTCTTTCAATCCTGCTTTGATATCGTATTTGGGATGGTAATCCAATAAATCTTGCGCCTTGGCAATCGACGCCAACGAATGCGGGATATCGCCCACCCGTGTGGGTCCGTGCAAAACATCTACCCCCGCAATTTTGGGGTCATAAGCACTCAGATAGGTTTTGAGCAAATCTACCAGTTCATTTAGGTTTGTACGGTCGCCAAAAGCCGTATTATACACTTGGTTTACAGCATCTTTATTTTCGGTAAACAAAGCCAATTTATTCATTAAAATAACATTGTCTATATAGGTAAAATCCCGCGAATAAGTGCCATCGCCATTGATTGTCGGGCTTTGGTGTTGCATTAACTGAATCACAAATTTGGGAATAACAGCTGCATAAGCACCCTTAGGGTCTTGACGCCTGCCAAAAACATTGAAATAACGCAAGCCTATTGTATCCAATCCGTAGGTTCTTTGAAAAACATCGGCATATAATTCGTTGACATATTTGGTAATTGCATAAGGTGACAAGGGTTTGCCGATAATATCTTCTACTTTTGGTAAGTTTTCAGAATCGCCGTAAGTCGAAGAACTTGCCGCATAGACAAAACGCTTTATTCCTTCGTCTCTGGCGGCTACCAACATATTTAAAAACCCATCAATATTAACAAGGTTGGTCGTAATAGGATCTTTAATCGAACGTGGTACGCTTCCCAGCGCCGCTTCGTGCAAGACATAATCCATACCGGAAACAGCTTCTTTGCAAGTGTCTAAATCACGAATATCGCCCACTAGGAGCTCAAAATTATCCAACGCCATTAAGGGCTGGATATTGTAAAAATGCCCGGTAGCAAAATTGTCTAAACAACGCACTTGATGCCCATCGGCTACCAGCGCTTCACATAAATTAGAACCAATAAAACCGGCACCTCCGGTTACTAAAATCTTTTTGGCTGTAAGATTACCCATAAAATTATTTTAAGTTATAAACGTAAGTCCGATTTATCTTTGTCGTAAATGGCTTTGACATCGTAAATTAACGAAGGACTATCGGTATAATTATTGATATCCAAGGTTTTGAATTCCTTATGGGCTACCACTGCCAAAACGGCTTGATACTTTTTATTCGCATTTTTAATATCCGTAATCAAATCCAATCCATATTCTTCTTTGACCTCATCGGCGCTCGCCCAAGGGTCATATACATCGACATTCATTTGATAGTCTTCCAGCTCTCTCACCACATCGATGGCTCTAGAGTTGCGAATATCCGGACAATTCTCTTTAAATGTGATACCCAGCACCAATACGTTTGCATTTTTTACGGCAATATCTTTTTTAAGCATCATTTTGACCGTTTCTTGCGCTACAAACTGCCCCATTCCATCGTTTAAACGCCTTCCGGCAAGGATGATTTCAGGATTGTAATTGTATTCCTTTGCCTTGTGTGCCAGATAATACGGGTCTATCCCGATGCAATGTCCCCCGACCAAACCCGGACGAAATGGCAAGAAATTCCACTTGGTGCCGGCAGCTTCCAAGACTTCAACCGTATCGATATTCATCAAACGAAATATTTTGGACAACTCATTGACAAAGGCAATGTTGATATCCCGTTGTGAGTTTTCGATAACTTTAGCCGCTTCTGCCACTTTAATACTCGAAGCTTTGTAAGTACCTGCTTTGATAACCGATTTGTACAATTGGTCTATTTCTTCGGCAGTTTCGGGTGTCGAACCCGAGGTTACTTTCAATATTTTTTCTACCGTTCGTTCTTTATCACCCGGATTAATTCTTTCCGGTGAATAACCTGCAAAAAAATCTTGGTTGAATTTCAAACCCGATTCTTTTTCTAAAATCGGCACACAATCCTCTTCGGTTGCCCCCGGATATACCGTCGATTCATATATGACGATATCGCCTTTTTTAAGTACTTTTCCCAAACTGGCACTGGCTTTGTACAAAGGTGTCAAATCAGGTATTTTATGTTTATCAATCGGCGTTGGAACCGTTACGATATAAATTTGCGCATCGGCAATGTCCTCTAATTGATACGAGAGAAACAAACCTTTTTTGCCGAGATTATCCACCAAAACACTTTTCAATAAGTCCGAAGCCACTTCCAAAGTATCATCAAAACCTTTGTTTAGTGCAGCTACTCTAGATCGGTTAATATCAAAACCAAGCACGTTATATTGTTTGGCAAAGGCAACTGCCAAAGGCAAGCCCACGTATCCCAAACCGATAATTGCAATTTTTTTATTTGAATTCATACAAGTATTTTAATCATATTTTTATTCCGCACAAATATATGAATTTAAGCTGTTATAAACATATTCTAAAAACAATATTTATGTCATACAGATTGTACGTTTATAAGGAAATTGTGGAATGTGGAATTTATTTTTCAATAAAAATCGGGCACTTCGATACAAATTTTCTTCCTTTTGGTCAGAAAATTCACTCAGTGACCTATGCTTTGAACATTAATCACGTTTTGTTATTAAAACAGTATTC
>JANTGP010000132.1 GCA_024762835.1 Bacteroidota bacterium | reverse complement strand
TTAAAAAACTATGTATATTTTTGCAAGCCAATTAAAAAAAGTAGATTATTAACAATATAAGAAAATGAGACAGGGAATACATCCGGATAATTATAGACTTGTGGTTTTTAAAGATATGTCTAATGACTATCAATTTATTACTAAATCAACTGCACCTGCAAAAGACAAGATCGAAGTTGATGGCGTTGAATATCCATTAATTAAAGTTGAGATTTCAAATACATCTCATCCTTTTTACACCGGTAAAATGAAATTAGTTGATACAGCAGGACGTGTAGATAAGTTTATGAATAAGTATAAGAAGCATTTAGATAATAGAAATAAATAATTCTATTATGCCGAATAACTAAAACCCCGATTTTGTCGGGGTTTTTTTGTTGATTTAAATCAAAAGATAAAAAATCTACATCTTTCTTTCGCATTTCTTTTAATTAGAGTATTTTTATCAAAGTCAAATTAAAATACAAAATAGCATGAATTACATTCTGTTTGATGATAAATACAGGAATCATTTATTACCACTTACTTTTACAAGGCCGGTTGCCGAATTGCGTATAGGGATTACAAAAATATCCGAAAAATGGCAACACTTTTTAAAAGATCAAGTGTCGTTTTTAACTGAAAAGTATTTATCCGCAAAGTTTCCGGTAAATATTAGTAAGGATAATATCTTAATAAATGCTGGGATAATTCCAAACGATAAACTGGTAAAAGCAATTTCAGAATTAGAATTAAATGAAGTTTTAATTGCAGGTGAGGAATGTATTGCAGCTCATTTAAGCAAATCAGAAGCACAAGAGTTTTCTTGTGATGATATGACTAAATATAAATTGATTGATTATAATGAAAGCTTTTTACATGTTAAATATCCTTACGATATCTTTACTTTAAATGGCGAATGTTTAATTGTCGATTATAAGACACTTACACAAGGAAGAGTTTCATCTGAGATTAATCCTGACAATAAGATAATTGCTCCAGAGAATGTATTTGTTGAAAAAGGAGCAAAGCTTAATTGTTGTATAATAAATGCAAGTGAGGGCCCTGTATACATTGGAAGGAATGCCGAAATAATGGAAGGCTCAATTATTCGTGGACCATTTGCTTTATGCGAGTCATCAACAGTAAAAATGGCTGCTAAGATTTACGGGCCAACAACAATAGGACCTCATTCAAAAGTTGGTGGCGAGCTAAACAATGTTGTAATACAAGCCTACTCCAATAAAGGTCATGACGGTTTTCTGGGTAATGCAGTCATAGGAGAGTGGTGTAACCTTGGTGCTGATACAAATAATTCCAATCTAAAGAATAATTATGCCGAAGTAAGATTGTGGAATTATGTTGAAGAAAGGTTTAAAGGTACTAATTTACAATTTTGTGGTCTTATAATGGGCGATCATTCAAAATGTGGAATAAACACAATGTTCAATACGGGTACTGTTGTTGGTGTATTTGCAAATTTATATGGTGCAGGTTTTATAAGAAATTTTGCACCATCCTTTGCATGGGGCGGACCACAAGGTTTTAAGACATATAATAAAACTGCTGCATTTTATGTTGCTAAGCTGGTAATGCAACGACGTAATATTGAATTTAGCAAAGAAGATAAACAAATTCTTGAAGCAATTTTTGAGCAAACAGCAAAATATCGGAAATTTTAACTTATTGTAAGCTATTGGCACAACTATTGACCCATGTAAAGCCGAATAAAATTTTAGACTTATTACTGACATCTTGGCAAGATAATCAAAACAATTGAGTGAAAAACATTGTTACATGACATATTCTACCATGATAATTAATTGACTTTTAGATTAACAAAATATGGGATATTCAAACATGGCTTTTAGTGATATAATAAATAATGCAGATTCTGAAATAATACCAATCATCCCAACGGATGAAAGCGATTTTCAAAAAGACTTATCTCTTCCTGAGATATTACCAATTTTGCCTTTGCGAAATACCGTATTATTCCCCGGAGTTGTAATTCCAATCACTGTTGGAAGGCAAAAATCTGTTCAGCTGATAAAAGAAACTTATGCTAAAGATAAGTTCTTAGGCTGCTTATCTCAGCTTGATGCCAATATTGAGAATCCTTTGGAAAGCGATCTCTACAGAGTAGGAACAGTAGCTCAAATAGTTAAAATTCTTGAAATGCCTGATGGTGTTACAACAGTTATTATACAAGGTAAACGTCGCTTTTCTCTTGTAGAGATGATTGACTCTGAACCATATTTTAAGGCTAAGGTTTCGGTTGTAAATGAGAACCCTGTTGAAATTGGTAATAAAGAGTTTGATGCTATTATTGGCTCATTAAAAGATATGGCAATTAAAGTAATTAAGCTTTCCGGTAATATTCCGCCCGAAGCCTCATTTGCAATTAAGAATATTGACGATCCTATTTTTCTCATAAATCTTATTTCTTCAAATACTGATGTTTCAACTGATGACAAGCAAAAGCTTCTTGAGATTGACGATATTCACGAAAGAGCAGTTAAGCTTTTAGAATTTCTTACTAAGGAGATTCAAATGCTTGAGTTAAAGAACGAAGTTCAGACAAAAGTGAAAAGCGAGATGGAGCAGCAACAAAGAGAATATATGCTTCATCAGCAAATGAAAACCATACAGGAAGAGTTGGGATCAAACCCTGTCGATCAGGAAATTGAGGAAATGAAAGCTGCTTCTAAAGAAATGAAATGGGATGAATCGGTAGCTGAAGTATTTAAAAAAGAAATTGAAAAGATGCAGCGGATAAATCCTGCATCACCTGATTACTCTGTGCAATCGAATTACCTTCGTACTATTCTTGATTTGCCTTGGAACGTTTATACAAAGGATAATTTTGACTTGAAAAATGCAGGTGCTATTCTCGACGAAGACCATTTTGGTCTTGAAAAAGTTAAAGACAGGATACTAGAACATATTGCTGTTCTTAAACTAAAAGGAGATTTAAAATCGCCTATACTTTGTTTGTATGGACCTCCGGGTGTAGGAAAAACATCACTTGGAAAGTCAATTGCAAGAGCTATAAACAGAAAATATATCAGAATGTCACTTGGCGGTTTACATGATGAAGCTGAGATTCGCGGTCATCGTAAGACATATATTGGTGCTCTTCCCGGAAGGATATTACAGAATATTAAAAAGGCAAAATCATCTAATCCTGTTTTTGTACTTGACGAAATTGATAAAATTGGATCAGACTTTAGGGGCGATCCGTCGTCTGCTTTACTTGAAGTGCTTGACCCTGAGCAAAACAGCACCTTTCATGATAATTACCTCGACCTTGATTACGACTTGTCAAAAGTGATGTTTATTGCCACAGCAAATAATATTTCCGGTATTTCGCCGGCATTGATTGACAGAATGGAATTGATTGATGTAAGCGGCTATATAATGGAAGAGAAAGTAGAAATTGCAAAAAGACATTTAATCCCTAAACAATTAGAGGCTCATGGAATAAAGAAAGGACAGTTGAGTTTCCCCAAAAAGATTATTGAGATATTAATTGAGAGTTATACTCGTGAGTCGGGGGTTAGAGAGTTGGATAAGAGAATTGCAAAAGTATGCAGGGCAATTGCCAAAAAAATTGCTTTTAATGATAAATACGTGAAGAAACTAAGTCCCGAGAGTTTGCACGAGATTATGGGCTCGGTAAAATACCTTAAAAATAAGTATCAAGGAAATGACTATGCCGGTGTAGTTACAGGTTTGGCATGGACTGCTGTTGGCGGCCAGATATTATTTATTGAGACAAGTTTAAGTAAAGGAAAAGGAAATCTTAACTTAACAGGTAATCTTGGTGATGTAATGAAAGAGTCGGCTGTAATTGCACTTGAATATCTGAAAGGACATTGCGAGAATCTTAATATCAATCCTGAAGTCTTCAATAAATGGAATGTTCATATTCATGTGCCGGAGGGGGCAATACCTAAGGATGGGCCTTCTGCTGGTATTACAATGATTACTTCACTTGCATCTGCTTTTACTCAGCGTAAAGTTAAAAATAACCTTGCAATGACCGGTGAGATTACATTAAGAGGTCGAATCCTGCCTGTTGGTGGAATAAAAGAAAAGATTCTTGCTGCTAAAAGAGCAGGAATAAGAGAGATAATTCTTTCTGAAGATAATAATAAAGACATTGAAGAAATAAAGGATATCTATTTGAAGGGATTAAAGTTTCATTTTGTAAGCAATATTAAAGAAGTTTTGGATATTGCATTACTTCAGCAAAAAATTGACAATCCTAAGAAAATAGAATAGCTGTTATTATTTCTTTTTCTTCTTATTCTTGGAATACTGTGAGAAATAAATATTTATCTTCTTTGTAATTTCAAGCACAGGTACAGGTATATCCTTTAATTCAATAGAGTAAGATTTTATCGGATTCTCTTTATTCTTAAGGATATCAATAGCAGATTTCTTAAGATATTTTTGAGCTAGTAGATTATTTTCTGCATCATAAAACTGAATTACATAAAATGGGTAAAGGCTTCTTTTAGTACGTTCAACAGTAACAATAGAGTCTTTACTAATAAACTCTAAATGTAAGGATTCGTAGCCGTAACCATAACCACCATTACTACTACTATAGAAATCTGACTCAGCCCTTCTGATTAATACCTGTGACTTACTATTTATAACAATAGGATCGGAAGTGATAATGTAATTTGTTTTGTATCCATCAATACACAAGACTCTGGCTCATTAAATCTGTATAAGAAAAAAACTGCAAAACGATAATAAGTGAAAATATATAAGTTTTCATTTTAATATTTATAAACTCTCCATTAATTAATTTTACTTCTCAAAGTTATTATAATAGTTTGTTATACTCGGTCGATTAATTAAAAATACCGTGATTACCAAAGCAAATACAATCAAACTTTGTTTATTTTGGGACAAGTAAAAAACTATAAGATTGAAGAAACCTGCTACTTCAAATAAAGCAAGCTTTAATATAAGAGCACTGCGATATATCTCAATTTTTTCATCATTATTAGATATTCTGATTGCTTCCTTTGCTTTTTGCGAATATAAGTAATACCCCAAAGGAATTGATGCAATTGAAATTAATAGGGCAGTGGTACTTAAAATGTATTCCAATTCAGCATCAAGCACAGAAACAGATTTATTAAGGAATTGTATTGTTATCGTAACAGCAAGAAATATCAATAATCCAAAAATCAACGAAAGATAGATTTGCATCATACTTTTTACTGCTGCACTTAGTTTTTCTTCGTTTTTATCCGACATAGTTTCAATTTATATTTTGTATACTTATTTACCAGCCCGGTCTGAATGCATCTTCAATATGCTCAATATCTGTTTTTTCATCTGTAATAAGAATTGACACAATATCGAATCTAATTTCTAAATCAATATCAAAAAGCTCAACATAAGCTTCGGCAGCATTATATAGAAATTTTTGTTTTTTAAATGTAATAGCATCTTGAGGTCTTTCAAAATAGTCATTCGAACGTGTCTTAACTTCAACAATAACAAGATATTCACCTTTCTCTGCGATAATGTCTATCTCGAGATTTTTATACCGCCAGTTCTTATGCAAAATTTTAAAACCCTTATTGGCTAAATATTCAAGAGCGATTTCTTCTCCTTTTTTGCCGAGCTCATTATGTTCCGACATACTTAAATGTATTTTAATACGGAAAACTCAAAGTTTACCTGTAAACTTACATACTTACCAAATACTAAGGCCAGGTTTCTCTCTTGATGACCTGCCGGAAAGCCAAAAGCTACAGGAAATTCATATTCTGCCACTGCATCTGAAATAATTTCAACTGCACTTCGTCCAAAGGGAATTGTGTTATCATTCATTTCGCTCATTCCACCAACAATCAAACCACTCAGCCCCTTAAGTTTACCTCCCAACTTAAGATTCATCATTATCCTGTCAATATGATATAAATATTCATCAAGGTCTTCGATAAATAAAATCTTTCCTTCAGTATCCAGGTCGATAAATGTCCCCCTTAAACTATACAAGATAGATAAATTTCCACCAACTAAGATTCCCGTACCTGCTGCCATTTTGTTATGCTTATGATGTGGAAATCTGACTTGCTTAAGATTACCTTCAATCGCTTCTTTTAAAGCTAAGCTTGATTCATTATCTATTCCGTTTTTTGGAAAGTTTATAGGCATACTTCCGTGTATTGAGCAAATACCTGATACTTTATTCAAAAGTGAATGAAATACTGTAACATCGCTATATCCAATTATCCATTTTGGATTTTTGTTAAATTTAGAGAAATCAAGATGCGGAATTAATCTTACGGAACCATAACCACCTCTGGCACATAAAATAGCTTTTACATTATCGTCATCTAACATATTCTGAAAATCAGTAGCTCTTTCTTTATCTGTACCTGCAAATTGTCTGTCTTCGGCAAATACATTATCGCCTAACTTTACATAATACCCCCAGTTTTTTATTAATTCAATTGCAGGTTTTAATTCGTCTTTCGAGATTTTTCTTGCTGGTGCAACAATCCCAATTGTATCACCTTTTTTCAAAAAGGCTGCTTGTTTATATGTGATATTTTGCATTTTCGCTTATTATTTTAGGCTCTAAATATAATCATTTAAAAATCAAACTCTACATCAATAGGCAGGCTCATTAATAATTCTTTTACGTCCTCAATATTTTTAGTTTCCATCAATCTGTTTCTAAGTACTGCAGCTCCATAGAACCCTGTACTGTAAATCTTAAAGAATCTTTTTAAAATGTTAAAATTCATCTTGTCACCCCAATATGAGTTAAATAGTTTTGTATGCTTCCAAAGTAGATTTAGTCTTTCGTTTACATCAGGTATAACATTATCTGGATTAAATATCCAGGGATTATTAAAAATTCCCCGACCTATCATAACACCATCAATTTTATGCTTTTCAAGCTTCTCTTTACAATCATTTATCGAAAACAGGTCTCCATTACCAAGTAGGAGTGTAGAGGGACTAATCTTATTTCTGATAATTAGGGCTTTTGAAATCTCATCCCATTCAGCCGGAAAATCAGATTGCATTTTTTGTGTTCGGGCATGCAAAGTAATTGCAGCGGGCTTTGTTTCAAATAAATGTGGCAACCATGTTTCAGTTATATGCTTATTTAAACCTGTCCGGGTTTTAATACTTACCGGTAAGTTTGTAGCTTCTTTTGTTGCATAAACAATCTCTTTTGCCAATTCAGGAAATGCAATAAGAGCAGAACAAGAGGCATGCTTAACAATCTTTTTAACAGGACAGCCCATATTGATATCAATACCATCAAAGTTAAATTCCTCACTTATTATTTTGGCTGTTTTGTAAAATTTCTCTGGGTCAGAACCCCAAATCTGAGCTACAAGTTTAACATCTTTGTTGTTTAGTAATTTTCTTTCGCTTTCGCTGACATTAAGTCGCCGGCTGACATTTATCTTTCCAACAGGGTGGCACATTCCGTCGGTTGAAGTAAACTCGGTAAACAAAACTTGTAGACTATCGGCATTGGAAACAGACATAATAATCTCACGAAAGACTGTGTCAGTAACATCTTCCATGGGAGCAAGTACAAAGATTGGTTTCTTTATTTGTTGCCAAAAGTTAGTATTATCTTTCATAAATCAGCAGCAAGAATTTAAAGATGACAAAGCAAAGTATTTTTTTTCAATATGCATTAAGTATCTATAAAGAAAGTTAAAGACTAGGTGATTGATTCTTTAAACACTCTTTGGAACCCTGCCTTATTTATCCAGTCTTGTGTCCAGACTTCATCAATAATTTTATTTATCCGGTACTTATATTCATCAATTAATCCATTCTCAACCATAAATTTTATAGCTTCCTCAAAGCTTTTTAACATACTTACATAAAAAGATTCGGATTTTATTCTATTCTCGCGGCAATAGCTTTGTGCAACCTCAATATTAAACAGCATAATATCAGCTAATAGTGAAGGTGCAAGCCCCAACATCTTAAAGTGTTTAATTTGTTTTTGGGCAACCGACCTTCGCAGTTTAGCCCGTCTTCCATTTACCGGGAAATACTCTTTAGATATAAGAAATCTACATTTCTCAATCAGTTTATCTTCTTTGGGATTAAACGCAAAATCGTAATACTCCTTTACATCTTTAAACCTTGAATATAAATCTGCTATTTGTTCTTTTGCTTGTTCAGCTGTTAGCTCTGTGAGATATTTTTTCAGTTCCCGTTTACTCATAATATCAAATGGTATTAATTACACACTTACCTGCTTCGTCATAAATTGTCTATATATATATAGCGGAAGAATACAGAATAAGAGTTTATGTTGCTTCAAAAATAGACATAAAATCAAATATATATATTTAACCCATAAAAGTTGTTTGGTTTGATTGCCTCAAAGGCTTTAATAAAATTATCAATTATGAATTATTAATTGTGAATTATCAATTATTAAAACCTGTCGGGCTTTCAGCCCTTTGTTTCTCGTCTTGGCATTTCTCACAGGCTTACATCATCTTCTTTACATTTTTTTCTTGATGAAAAAAGTAACAAAAAAATCAATAAGAAACGATGCTTCTGCCCGCCAACTGCCATACTAACTATCTCATCTTTGTATTTAAAACACCGAGCATCTGCGAAAGGCTTCATTTCCATAATTTGCTCTACGGCTGGCAGTTTCCGCCATCCCCCGGCTCGC
>JANTGP010000131.1 GCA_024762835.1 Bacteroidota bacterium | reverse complement strand
ACTGATTCCGGATCAGTATTATCTCAACTTACCGATGTTTTACCTAAAGCAGTTGATAAATTAACTCCTGATGGCGCCGTTCCAGAAGGTGATATTTTAAGCAAAGGCGCTGATTTATTGAAAGGTCTTTTTTAGTAAGAAAATTGGATCACATTTAAAAACCATGGAATTATTTTCATGGTTTTTTTCATTATATTCTAATTGGTGTCACTGACCACTCAGTGACAAAGAATAGTTTTACTCAATACTTGCTACTCACTACTGCTTTTACTCACCTTTCTCAATAACAATAAGTGCCGTAGTAACTTTGTTTCTTAGTGTAAAATAATAAATTATTTTGAATTGGTGTCATCGACCACTCGATGACACAACCCCCTAAAATTTACGCACAATGTTAAGGTAGTTTTGCCACCGTATGGACGGAGGCAGCAATGAAATTATATCTTTTTATCTTAGACATTTTGTCGTATTATGAATAAAGTTAAAACAACTATTATTTACAATTAAGATTTTACATCTAAAATTTCATTATATGTTTAATAGCTTCAGACTTAGTTTCAAATTCTTCAAAAGTGAATTAGCTTCCAAGAAATTCCTCGTTTTCAATTGTTGTCACTGACCACTTAGTGACAAAGAATAGTTTTACTCAATACTTGCTGCTCACTACTGCTTTTACTCACCTTTCTCAATAACAATAAGTGCCGTAGTAATTTTGTTTCTTAGTGTAAAATAATAAATTATTTTGAATTGGTGTCATCGCCCCCGCCTAACAAGATGGCGGACAAGCACTCGATGACACAACTCCCTAAAATGTACGCACAATGTTAAAAATGTTAAGGTAGTTTTGCCACCGTATGTTTAGCCGCCGTTTTATTGGGCGGCGACGGTGGTGGCAGCAATGGAATTTACGCGCAATGTTCAAGGCACACCATACCATATAGACGGTTGCAGCAGTGGAATAGCGGAAGAAGACGAAAGTTATATTAACCCTTTACGCAGTGCAATTGCTATTGCTTCGGATTGTGAGTGAACGTGAAATTTATCATAAATGTTTCTTATGTGATAGCGTACTGTATGAACACTTAGGAATAGTGTCTCCGCAATTTGCTTATATTTTTTTCCTAAAGCAATTTCTGACAAAACTTCATTTTCTCTTTCAGTCAAAATTTCTTGTTTCTCCTTTTTTTCAGCATCTAATTCTCTTAGTAATACCACCATCCTTTTTGCCGTATCAGAGTTTATTGGTGATGCGGTTTCCGCGGCATTTTTAATTGCAGTAAGAAGTTCCCCGGGTGAAGTAGTTTTGGCTATATATCCGCAAGCGCCGGGAATTAGAGCTTCAAACAATTTTTCGTTTTCTTCATTAATTGTAAAAACCATAACACTTAAATTGGGTGAATCTTTCATGACCGATTTCCTCCATTAAATTCTAAAAACCTTTTTCACAACTTCACTGCTGTCACCGAATATTTATCCGCCTTCTTGATTCTTGATACTCAATACTTGATTCTGCTTTTTGCTTTTGCTTTCCCGGTCGCAACTTCTCCAGTTCTTTTTTATCTTTTCTCCTTCCCGTCCGGCGAAGTTCATCCTTTGGAACATAGACGGAAGCCTATCCTTTACTTCGCACTCACTCTTACGTTTTTTTCTTCTATTTTTCTCAACACAATCATCACATGTTTCAACAATGTTTCATTTTGTGCAAATCTATTTTCAATCTGAGTAATCCTATCGTTTAATTCTTTGTTTTTCATTTTTAGCTCTTCATTTTCTTTCTTTAGCTCTTTTGTCCGTTTTTCCAGAGCCTGGATGGCGATAAAATTAATGCCATCGAAATCCGCACTGGAGAGTAGGGTATCACAGCCGATAACGCCGATACCATCGTGCCCGAAGGCGGCAAAGAAATCCTGGGCCATGGGACCGTAATGCCGGAATTTGGCCGGGTCCTGGCCGATGTAGTTCCAGGTTTTTAATTTAAAATCGCCGATTTTCGTGAGTATCTCTTCGCCATTTACCGCTTGAAAATTTTCCTTTTTGGTGGAATCGGAAGTTGAACTCCATGATGTAGCGCCTGGTGTTAAAACAACTCCCGTGCTTAAATCGGATTTTGTGTATAAGCGATAACCATTAGCGAAACGGGCATAGAAGCGATTATCAGTGGTAAAAGTCGGTGCACTTGTCGTTGAATTATCCCCAATAGCAAAAGAACCATCTCCGGTGGTTTCAATAAATGAGCCCATGGCTGTGGAACTTAAGCCATCAGCAACAGTGTTGTATCCCATTGCGGTGGAAGTGAGACCACTCGCTGTTGTTACGGCTCCCAATGCAGTAGAATTATCACCGCTGGCTATGGTGGTGGCTCCCATTGCAATGGAATAGTCTCCAACGTTGGCCGCATCCCATTGAGCCCCCTTAATATATCCGGCCCGGAAAGCTGCTTTTGCCGGATACCACATCATTCGCACTCCTGCTCCTTCAGCCGGGATTGTACCACTGGCAAATGTTCCGCTAAACAATACGCCGTCCGTTCCCCCAACCTGGAGCTCTGCAGTTGGCGCCGCTTCTTCAATCCCTACTTTGCCGCCCATAATCGCCATGGTACTGTCTTGAGTTACTTGCAGTCCGTTTTGGTCGGAAAGAGCAATAGCAACGGTATAATATCCATGCGCTTCAATTTCCAAGCCCATTGCCGTGGAATAATCGCCTCTGGCCGTTGTCCAGCCTCCCATTGCCGTGGAATTATCGCCGCTGGCCGTTGTCCAGTCTCCCATTGCCGTGGAATAAACGCCGCTGGCCGTTGTGGAATATCCCATCGCCGTTGAAGAATAGCCGCTGGCCGTTGTTGATCTTCCCATCGCCGTTGAATAATTTCCAATATTTGCATTATCCCATTGTGTTCCAGAAACATATCCGGCTCTAAAAGCTGCTCTCTTTGGGTACCACATCATTCTTGTCCCGGCACCAAGATTAAGCGCTGTTCCACTTCCATATGTCCCCTCAAATAAAACACCGTCATTTCCGCTTACGTGTAAGGCAGCGCTTGGTGTTGTAGTACCAATTCCTACTTTACCATCACTTGTTATTCTCATTCTTTCCACCCAGCCATTTGCATCAGTGGCAAATCTTAAAGGGTCACCATCTTTCCATAGAATAAATGGATTAGGGTCATTTTCTCTACCGGAGAAAAAATTTAATATGTGAGTTCTATTGGAATTACCTAAATAGAATAAGCCTCCAACATCGGTTCCGGAACCTCTTATATCAAGGTTAACCGACGGAGAAGATGTACCAATTCCTACATTACCGTTACTTTTAATTGTCATAAGTTCTGTACTTGTACTTCCATCCCATTTTCTTAAAAGTAAGTCATCTCCATCCCTCCAACTAATTTGTGGATTAACACCACCATCCGCACCACTCGATAAATATATATTATGTGACATATCAGAATTTGCTATACGCAACCTTGATGTTTGGTCAACAGCAGGGCTACGAATATCCAAATTTGCAGTAGGATTGGTTATTCCAATTCCAACAAAATCAGTTAAAGTTGTAGGGTAAATATAAGTTCCGCTATGTGTCCAACCGCCAGCGCTTCCGGCAGTACCGAGCTGACTTCCTCCCCAATAAAGGTTGCCACCCCAATTGTACAGTTTATTACCGCTCAAACTGCTTCCTACATTCCACAGTTTAATAGAACCGGCATCCCCTTCATCAGTAACTGTCATTAGTGCCTTTCCGTCATTGTCTTTTATTGTTACCGAGTCGCCGGTATCTTGCGGTGCGTATGGTATTTTTATGTTGTGGGGTTTAACTTCATGCACATCTTTGTCTTTAACCTCTTGGGCAAATAGAAATGTGCTAAAAAAGAAAAGTAGTGTAATAAATAATGTTAAGTTTTTCATAGTGCACCTCAATGTCGGTTAATAATTTTATTTTCAGTTTTTGTTTCATTTTGCCTACCTTTATTGTGTATTAAAGAATAAGGATAATTCAATTCCCTCTGAAACTATATTCCGTAGGGTTTATTTTAATGCTCAAGGTTTTGTTTAAACGGAGTTAAATCATGAGCATGATCAACTATATAGACTAATTTCACATTAATAATTTTTACAACATCTGTCCATACTTCATTGAACTTAATTTCTGAACCATCGTTAAGGTTAAAGTTCCAAGTTGCCAATCCAAGAGAGTAAACCTCATCACCGGATCGAAAACTGCTAATTTCATTAATTGTCAATTTACGCCATTCAGTTGCTTTTATTAGCCTACTTATAACCACTTTCATTTTATTCCAACCACGTGAAATTTCGCCTTTTTCATTTACAAATATGAAATCCGGACTATTGCAAATACACTCCATAATACCATCAATATTTCCAGCTTCAATTGCTGTTATAAAATTATGACTTAATGTATCATAAGCTAGCTGCCATGTATTCTCATTTTCAAGGTTTGGTGTTTTGTCCGGACTTTCATTTTATTTATAATTAGTATCATATGATACTATTTTATTAATAGCATTTTCTTAACCTCATGGAATTGGTTTGTTGTAATCGTGTAAAAATATAAACCACTGCTTAAACGCGTGGCATTAAAACTAACAGAGTGATAACCCGCCATTTTTTTTGCATTTAATAATGTAGCTACGTGCTGACCCAGCAGATTAAAAACATCTAATTTAACATCTGCCGCTTTTGGCAGAGCAAACTTTATGATAGTTTCAGGGTTAAACGGGTTAGGATAATTCTGGAACAGCTCATACTTATCCGGGATCAGCTCGGATGCTTCTACAGATACAATTCCGGTATTATCTGAAATTATCCAATCCGAATAACTGGTTGGAATTATTACATTCTCAGCTGTTATCGGCGGAGTTGGACTGCCTTCTCCATATCCGGTCCATTCATTTGAGTATCCATAAATGTAATATGGATCTGTAATATTATTACTTTCGTCAAACTTACCGGAAATAATACAATCTATCTTCATTGTTGTTGTAACGTCATTACCACCTGTATTGTCAATTACGTAATACCGTTTGAAGTTAGGCAATTCTCCATTCCCCTTAGAGTATATTTCACCTGTAACCCTGCTTATAGTACCATCTAAACCTGGGTCTAATGACAAACCGCCAAAACTAGTTACATTTATTCTTTGCCCCGAAGTAATTAACCCTTTAAAATAACCGGCTTCAGCTTCAATTAAATCCCCGGTTATTTTTACTGAGCCACCGGTTTTTGTTTTGACTATTATATCTGGGTTGATTTTTAAGTTTACTTGACTATAAGCAAATGTTGATGAAAATATTATTAAAACAATTAGTTTAAATATTGTTTCCCCCAACATAAGCCTGAATTTTGATTCTCTTAAAATTGAATTCGACATTTTAATTCTCCTTGTCACGGCATAGAACCATTACCCGTTTTTGTTAAAGGAGTATTGGGACTAACCTATTTACCGATAGGTAGAGCCGGACTTTTTTTAGTTATTGTTTTTAACATTTTTCCCAAAGTTATTATGAATAATAATATTGTTAGCTTTTTTGTTCTTTTATTTTCTTATTATTTCCTTAATTTATTTATTTGTTCTTGCTGATTTTCAACAATCTTTTGTAATGCTTTTACAGCCTCAATCAATAGAGGTGTTAACTTACTGTAATCCATACCGTTAGCGTCAATTCCGTTTTCTTCAAAAACAACTATTTCCGGTAATACTTTTCCAACTTCTTCGGCAATGCAGCCGACATCATGCTGTCCACCATGGTTTTCGTCCCAATCAAAATATACACCCCGTATTTCAGAAAGTTTTTGAAGGGGGTTATCTATAGCAAAAATGTTCCTTTTCCAGCGGATTGAGGAAGTTGAACCGTAATTAACACCTGTCCCCCTGGCATCAAAATCATATGCTTCACCGATACCAACTACACCTTTGCTAGTAGTACCTTTACCAATACCCTCTACACCCACAGCTTTACTCCCTTTAGCAGTAGCCAAGATTCCATAACTATTAAAATTTGATGAGCTGACGAAACTAGAAATAGCTGCATATATACTTCCGGGCCCCCCAACACTTAACTTAGATTTAGGATTAGTAGTACCAATTCCAATGTTACCTCCCCCTTGGTAAATCACCGAGTTTCCACCTGTTGTTGAACCGGTAAACTTGGTGATATAGTTTGTTGAGCCGCTGATATTTGCTGAACCGGCGGGTCCCTGCGCTCCGGTGTTCCCTTTGTCACCTTTAGGTCCTTGTGGACCTGTATCTCCCTTGTTACCTTTATCTCCTTTAGGTCCCTGTGAGCCGGTATCTCCTTTGTTTCCCTTATCACCTTTCGGCCCTTGTGGACCTGTATCTCCCTTGTCACCTTTATCTCCTTTCGGTCCTTGCGAACCTTGCAAAGCCAAATCACCAACATTTTTTGATTGCAATGTTCCATCAGCCGCATGAACAATTAATTTTGTATTAGTGTTAACGGTTCCTGCATCATCTGTTATTGCTAATCTCATTTTGCCATTTACATCCAAAGTAGCTGCCGGGTTATTGGTTCCTATGCCGATACTACCGTTATCCTGGATAGTCATTAAATCGGTATCAGCATCGTTTGCCCTGCTGGAAAAGTGAAATTTCCAGCCACTGTTATCACCAACATAAATTTTACCAATTGTATTTTCATCATAATAACCCGCCATATATAGTCCATAGTTTGCATTAGTTGGCAAATTATTATCAGCCGCTATTTTTACAGTACCGAAAACCTCCAGCCTGGCATCAGGATTTACTATACCAATACCTACTTTATCAGATAATGTAGAAGTATATACGGAAGTTCCGGCATCAGTCCAGCCGTTTAATCCCCCGGTTGCCAACTGGCTGCCGTTCCAATGAAGTATCCCGCCTACATTGTATAATTTATTTTGGGTAGTATCAGGTGCAACACTTGTATCCGGTAAAACAATCGAACCAACCGTTCCTTCATCGTGTACTTCCATAAGAACGTTGGATTTATTATCTTCCACGGTCATTTGAGCTAATGACGTAGAGACAAAAATTAATAGAAAAATAAATAAGTAATGCGATTTCATAATATCCTCCTTAATTTGTTGTGGTAATTAGTTATGAACTTTTAGAGCTTTTATTGTTAATATTCAATTTTGAAGCGGGGGTTAAATCATGAGCATGATCAACTATATAGACTAACTTTCCATGAATCCTTTTTGCAACATCTGTCCATACTTCGTTGAACTTAATTTCTGGACCATCTTTAAGTTTAAAATTCCAAGTTGCCAATCCGACAGAGTAAACCGCATCACCGAATCGAAAACTGCTAATTTCATTAATTGTCAATTTGCGCCATTCAGTTGCTTTTATTAGACCACTTATAACTGTTTTCATTTTATTCCAACCACGTGAAATTTCGCCTTTTTCATTTACAAATATGAAATCCGGACTATTCCAAATGCACTCCATAATATCATCAATATTCCCAGCTTCAATAGCTGTTATAAAATTATGACTTAGTGTATCATAAGCTAGTTGCCATGTATTCTCACTTTCAAGGTTTGGTGTTTTGTCCGGACTTTCATTGTTACAACTCACCATAAGCAGTGTTAGCAATTATCCTAGTAGTAGTATTGCTTTAATATTCATGTATTCATGTATTATTCCTTCCATATATTTATGGATTATTGACAACGCAATAAATCAGTGATGTTTTTTCCATGGCTTGTGAATTTTTACAATAAAACCATGTGATGAGTAAACAAATCCTTCTGCAATATTCATTGTGTATGTCCAGTGACCAATCATTCCTTTAACTATTCCTGATTTGCCCTTTCCAATAGCTTTAACTACTATTTTGCCCCCACTAAAAAACCCGGTGGCTTCGTCATAAATTCCTTCCGTTAGCCTTCCATGCCACAATAGCTGCCATGTACCTAGTACAGGATCTCCATCTTCTTTAACGCCAACGTTTATATCAGCGGTCCCCCACAATTTTGCGCGACTCCAATCTGCATCGATCAGCCAATTGACGGTCCAAATAGATTGTCCAGTAACCATTGAACAACTAGTATTTTCATACCATTCAGAGATCATTCCTTTTAATTTTAATTTTCCATTTGATAATATCTCTGGTGGCTCTCCAAAGGAGATGTCTTTAACCCATTCTGATGTACCGGTGAATTTTTCAATGATCTTTTTTTCCAAAGAAGTTGCTGACTGATCATTTTGACTTATTTCGGGAGCTGTGGGACTTTGCTCAGAACAACTATAGATGAACATGGTTATTCCAATTACTAAAAACATAATGATTAAACGTTTCATAGTTTCCTCCATTAAATGTTAAATAATGATTTCAAGTGTTAATTCGTTAGAATTTTCAGTGAATTCTTAACAAAAGTTAACTTCGTTCTCCAAAATCACTTTAAAACAAAAGTCAGACCAGAACTATTTGTGAAAGCTAACTTATTATTTTATAAGGGATTAACTACACTGTATTTTTCAAATTTTGCAGAGGAAACTTATTAATTCGACAAATTTGCCGAAGATTTTTTAAAATGTTCATTTTTAACTGATTTTAACTCGGAAAAAATGACGAGGGGGAAAGGCAGAAGTGAAAAGCTCAAAGGAAAAATTAAAAAGGAAAAAAGTAAAGGCTGAGAGAAGACGAAAAAGTGAAGACGGGAAAAGAGAAAATCTAGAAACGAGAAGACGGTAAGAACAGTCATTCCCATCCGTTAGCTAACGGATGATTGGGAATCCAGGAAAATAAAACGGATTTCCGATTAAAGCATAC
>JANTGP010000130.1 GCA_024762835.1 Bacteroidota bacterium | reverse complement strand
TGTCTTTTTAAACTGACCAATATTTCCATCTTTTGTACTGGTACCCTCCGGAAAAATAATAATATTTTTCTTTTTCTTTAGAGCAATAGCCATTTTTTGAATCGACAACTTTAAATCGCGATTGATATCCATTATGATAACATTATTTCTAACAGCAAATTTCTTTAACCATTTTTGCTTAATATGCTTTTCTTTAGCATAAAAATATGTGCGGTTAATAAATTTGTTTTTCATTAAAGCAGTAACAAACAGTCCATCGAAAAAGCTTTGGTGATTTGGAGCAATAATACATGGCGAGTCAGGTAAGTTGTTTAAACCTTTACTCTTAAATCTAAAATATACATAAAAGAAATATTTAGAAAGCTTAATGATGATATTGCTTGATATCCATGACTTGGGCAGCTGGATATGAATTTTCTCTTTAAGTATATCAGACCAATTTACTTCTTCAACACTCATTTTGTTTTTTATCTTACTGATATGTTCACTAAGTTTCAATACCGTTGGAAAGACAGCTAAATCTTCAGCCCCTAATTTAACACCAAAACTTGTTTCGAGAAACACGTATAAGCCAATCTTGTCAAGAGAATCAAATGCTAAATCATACTCAAAATGATCGTTTGGATTAATCTTTACTTTTTTGTCGTTTTCGATAAATGATTTAATCAGCTCGTATTCATCAAGCTCTACTTTTTCATTAATATCTTTTTTATTAGTCTTATCATGAGCTAACTCTGCCAGTTTAAACCTTTGTAATTTACCTAATCGTGTTCTGGGAAGTTCTTCTTTTGAGATACTGAACTTCATTATCTTCTTGTACGGTGAAACAGAATTATTATAATCATCTATCACTTTCCATTTTATAGTATCTTCAATGTTGTCAATATTATCTCTATCAATTGCAAACATATCCGGAACTACAACAGCATGCAGTAAATCATCCTTCATGAATACACCAATTTCTTGAATATATTCAGACATTCCGCTAAGCTTATTTTCAATTCCAACAGGATTAACATTCTTCCCGTTTGATAAAATAATTATTTCTTTTTTTCTACCTGTAATATATAAATATCCATTCTCATCAATGTGTCCCAGGTCGCCGGTATAGAGCCATCCGTTTTTAATTATATCGGCAGTTTCCTTAAGCCGGTTATAATATCCTTGCATAATATTTTTACCCGAAAAAACTACTTCACCTTCTCTGATTTCAATCTTAGAGCCTGAAATAATTTTTCCAACAGAGCCAATGATAGCTTCATTTGGACGATTAAATGTAATGATAGGAGCAGTTTCTGTCATTCCGTATCCTTCCAATACTTCAAAACCCATTGTTACAAAATCATTACCAACTGTGGGGTCGAGGGCAGCACCTGCCGATACAAGAAACTTTAGATTTCCTCCAAATTTCTTATGAATGGCCTTAAAAACTAACTTGGAAAAACTGCGGGATTTTAATTTTCTTGCCAATGCAAAAAGCTTCTTTGCAAGCTTCTGTTTTTCTATCTTATCCATAATTCCCTTATGGATAACATTGTACAGGCGAGGTACTCCAATCAGAATGCTTACTTTATTTGCTTGTAAGCTATTTATAATATCATCAGATGCCATGGAGGGCGAAATGCAAACTGTTTCGCCGATATAAAGTGGGGCCACAATAGTACCAACCAAAGGAAGAACATGGTGAACAGGAAGTAACATTAACACGACATCTTCAGGGGTGAGAATTTTTACTTCTTCAGAAATAGCTCTAATATTAATCAAAATACTATTAAAGGAAAGCATAACTCCTTTAGGGTTACCGGTAGTTCCTGAGGTATAAATAATAACAGCTGTTTTCTCCTTATCATCAATATAAATGTCCTTTGAACTATTAACATATGATTCGCAATCAGCTTCAGCTTTATTAATATTTATTATTGTAGGTTTATGGCTAATTGTATTCAGTGCCGTGTTAAGTTCTGAAAGCTTATCATCTGAGCAGAAAATAACCTCAGGTTTACAGTCATTAATTATATAAGCAACATCTTCAGTTGAAGCCATAAAATCAATAGGCACGGGGATACTTTCATTTTTCCATACCGAATAGAAAGCGTACAGCCAACCGGTCCTATTCTCTGAAAATATTGCTATCCGAGAGTTTGCCGGAGCTTTAAATAATGATTTAAAATATTCTGCACGAGTCAATAAGCTTGAATAGCTTATTTTATCATCTTTAAATATAATAGCAGTTTTATTATGATCTTTTAGAAACATTAATTGGCTTTTTAGTTTGGTGGTAAAAATATGATATTTTTTTAATCTGCCATAATTCAATAATATAGGCAAACTTTGTACTGATATTATGTAATACAAGATGAATTAAACGAATAATTAATTGTGCTATAAATAAAATAATTCATAAAAAACTGTATCTTTGAACAAAAGGAATAAATTTAACATTGTATAAGTATGAAGAAATTTTCAATACTCATTTTATTATTAGGTCTTAGTTTTTCGATTTTTTCGCAAGAGCTGACATTAGGACCACGCTTTGGATTAAATATGGGGTCTATTACCAATTATTCAGGTTTAATAAACGAAAACTATGTGCAAAATGGGCAACTTCTTAGTGTGCAGTTTGGTGCTGTTGCTGAGTTGGGAATTACCAGTAGCTTATCTCTACAGACTGAATTCCTCTTTACTCAAAAAGGTCATAAATTATTGCTTATTGGCGATTCAGCAAATTTTAATATTGATGGTTATCAGTCTGTAAGGTTAAATTATTTTGAAATTCCCTTACTTGTCAGATTTTCATTTGGCAGCGATGATGCCGGATTTTTTGTAAATGCCGGACCATATTTGGGGTGGTTTTTAAATGGTAAGGAGAGAATTAAATATGACAAGTATATTGACGACGACATGCAAAGTTTTAATGACAAATTTGCAATAAATGACATTTATGGATGGAATAATGATGAGCTTGCTTTTAATTCGCAAGATGTTGGATTAGTTGTTGGGGCAGGCTTTAAATACAATACTGGCCCTGGTAATCTTATTATTGATTTTAGATATAGTTTTTCTTACAGAGATTTGAATAACTGGCTTGATGTTACTAACAAACCGGATGATTACAAGGAATACAGAGCCAGAGTCTTTTCTATCACATTTTCTTATTTATTTTGGTTATAGCTTTAAAAATTAATATTAAATAAAATTCAAATGAAAAAAAGTATTTTAATAACATTACTGTTTATATTTATCGTTAGTCCTTTGTTTTCACAGAAGTTTCAGGTAAAATATCATTTTACACCCAGAGAGGAAGGGCAGCTTGGATATAACTTTTTTGTTGGTGAAAACGCCGACTTATTTAAAACTTCAGTTCAGGGTTTCGGATCGGGTTTTATTTTTGATATTTTCTCAGGTAGAGGCTCATTCGACTTAGTTTCAATAGGTTGGGATAAAGCAAATCTTTCTTTAGGAATGGGATATTCAATTATGAAATATCGTTTTACTAATAACCTTGTATTTAACATGATAGATGATTCAGTTTCAATATTTATTGACCCCAATCAAAATCATGATTATGTTAACACATTTTTTGGTTACGGAAAAAGTAAGATAGTCTATGGTAGTCTTTTCGTACCTGTAAATTTAAATTTAAAGATGGGAAATCTGTTAGTCTCTACCGGAGGTTTTATAGATTTTTATCTTAGTGGCAAGCATAAAAGAAAGTATATTGAAGATGGTAAAAAAGTTGTTAATAAAATTGGGAATACAGATTTTAGAAACTTTGATTTATCAAAAACAAAACTGGGCTTATCTCTACTGATAAAACATATTCCAACAGGAGTATTTGTAAGTATTGATAGAATGGTTACACCTTTTTTTAGCAAAGCTTATTTACCCGAAATTTATGAAATGCGTATCACATTTGGAATAAAAGTTAACAATAATTATCTTGATAAAATTAAGAAAAAAGCTAAAGTTACAAGACAAACCTAATTGGTTTTGGCTGTAACTTTCCTTCTAAAATACTTTCTGAGTAATTCTTCGAAACTGTCAAATTCTTCACGAAAGACTAATCCTAGCCCTTGAGTTGTGGGCCCTTTGTTATAATCGAAGTTTGTATTTGATTTTGAGAATGCTTTAATTCTAATTTTCCCGGCTTTGTTAAGCTTTAAGTCAGCTTCAACATCGCCTACAATGCTATTTGTATTTTCGTATTCGCCGCCAACACCTAAATTTCCATTAATAGTCAGTCTGTCGTTAAATAGCTGAGTAGCAAGGGCAACCTCAACTTCATCTGTTGTTACTTCGTCGCCGGGGCGATAGGTGAATCCAATATCAAAGTCGTTGCTAATTTGCGACAACCAATGACTTAGCTGATTTGATAATATTTCACTTGTTGATTCTGTAATATTTAAATTGTTTGTAGTACCTGTATTCGCAAAGTTTAGGCCGCTTAAGGGTTGAAACTTTTTGATAAAGAGAAGTGATATAAACTGCTTATTTAGTTCATCTTCGGGCAGACTTTGTATTAAAGCACGTTCAGATTCACCAGAGTTAGGTAAATCAATTGCAAAATTAAATTCAGGGTTCATTAACTTATTGGTCATAAATATCTGACACTCAACCGGGATCTTTTTTCTGTATATCTCACTAGTGTCCATGTATAAATCTTGTAAGGTAGTTGTCAAACCGTAATATGTTTCAATATCAATTATTGCATCGTAAGGGTCGCCATTCCAACTAATAGTGCCGCCATCTTTTACCTTAAACTTCTTACTTAAAAAATTTGCCAGAGTAAATAAATATTCACCTTTTGAGATAGTGTAATCGCCATACATATTAAACTCACCGTTTGTATTAATCTCCATTTTTAAATTGGCATTACCAATTCCTTTTATAATATCACCAACTTTTGAGTCAAATATTAATTGTACTTCGGCTTCGGGTGTAACTTCCAATTCAAAATTTAGTTGGATACCAGATAGGTCAACATTTTCTTCCGGCAAATTTGTTTGCGTAATCAATGAATCTTTATTGATAAATGTAATAAAGTTGTTCTCACTAATTTCTGATTCAGAGCTAAGAGGAATAAAGAATTTTGTCCCTTCATCTGTTTTAGCCTTTATGTCGATAACAATATTATCTAAGTTGCCATTAAGATTGATATTACCGGTAGAATATGCTGTGCCAAAATAAAGATTGTTATCAGATTCATGAGTATTTAAGAAAGTAAAGTCAGTAGCATTTATATCAAAATTAAAGAATAAATCATCAAAATAATTATGCTTTATTTCACCATTTAATATTGCTTTTTCGCCTCTATCATCATAAATACTTATATCATTAAATTTAATTATATTCTTTTCAATATCAACATAATCGGAAAAGTTGTAAACAGTATTCAGGTAATCCAACCTAAAGTTTACCTTTTGTAGTTTTAATCTGCCGGTAAGAATTGGTTTCTTGATTGTTCCTGTAAGTTTAAGTTTGTCGCTTGCAATACCATTTAAGTTGGATATAAAACTACTTAAGAATGGTTCAAAAGTTCCAAGATGAAGTTTGTCAAGAACGATATCAAAATTTACTTTTTTATTTGACGGAATATAGAAACCATCAATATTAACAGGGCTAATTTGTCCCCTGTGTGTATGGGCAATCAAATTAAGTTTACTATTATTGTTATCCCATTTGCTTGAAATCGAGGCATTCCCAAGGCTATGATTGTTTATAAATAAACTATCAACTTTTAAGTCTGATGTAAAGACAACATCTTTGTATACAGATGTTAGACTAGATTTCCCATTAATAGTTCCTACTAAATCAAAGCCGTACGACTTGGATACTAGATTGAAAACAGAAAGTGGAATATTTTGAAAATCAACATTTAAAGTGTCTTCAGGTAAGTTTGATATATTTCCGGATAGTAAAATATATTCATCGTTTCTATTTATATCTAGTCCATTAAAGCTAATAAATGAGCTGTCAACAATAATATCACACTCATTTATTGACCAAAGTGAATCAGCAATCGTAAAAACCGATGGTTTAAGATGTAAATCTAATTTTGGATATTGATTTGCACCGGTTTTAGTAAAGTTTATCTCTGAGGAAATATCCCCTGCATATTCTATGCTGTCATTATTTTGCCAGTAAATATCTAATGACAAGTTGTTTATTAAAGATCTTGATTCTGCATAAAAGTTCTCAAACATAGTAATTCCATCATAAAATACCTGTTTGCTATTAAATAAGTATATTAGGCTATCAGCATTTGAGTTGGATTCAAAAACCAACTTGTCAAAGTGTGTATCAAATATGTCGAGTCCAATAAATTCCCCATTTACTTCGAGTGATTGTCCGAGACTATTGAATGAACCATGAATATTTGAGTTTGGTGAAATGGAAATATCAGGAAAGAAGACAGCAAAAAAGTCTGTCATTTCTTTAATATCTATATCAAATGACAAACTATCATTTCCGTTATAATAATAGTCTGGAGTTTTGAAAGAAGGATAGAAGTGATAAAAATATTCGGGTAAACTCTTGCTTAATCCTGCAAAACTGTAATTTCCAACCATATTAATATCAGCCATGCTCGAAGTTAGTTGTAAGGAATTTATCGTGTCTTCGGGGTTTGATATTAAAAGAAATTCATCCATTGATACTTCCCGGGTAGCAGTTTTATATTTTGTGTCCCAAAGAATTATTTCCCCCTTTAAATTGTCAATATTATTTCCAATAAAATTTGATTTCATAGTAAATGAAAGAATAGGCAGACTATCTTTATCATATAAATTTAGCTTGTCAAGTACAGCTTTGTTTACTGATGATGTAAAATCAAATTCAGGAATATCTTTTGAGAAATCAACACTTCCGGTAAAGTCAAGGTCAAGATTTGTATCTTTAACAAAAACAAAACCATCAAAACGCTTGTTTGCAAGGCTTCCCCTAAGTTTTATATCATGAAAACGATAGTTATTTATACTTATACTATCAATCATTCCGTCAACCTTAGCATCAACTTGATTTTTTTTAGTTCTACCGTTTATTTCCAAATGCAAATCAACTTCACCAAGAATTGATGATTCACCTGTAAGGTCAGCAATCTTAAAATGTTCAGTCTTAATATTTCCTCTAAAATCAAATCCATTTTCTAAGTTTTTCTTGAGCCCAAGGTCGGTTGAGACTATTCCCAGATTGCTCGAAAGAGTTCCAAAAGCAACAAAATCATTCAAGAATCCTGTTAAGTTTCCGGTATATCTCATTGCACCCAAACTCTCTAGTTGTTTAGGTAATGAAATTGAATTAGTAAGCCATTTTTTTGGAAATTGTATTGATTCGAGACCATGCTTGCTGGTAGCAAGTTCATCAATATCGGCATAAATAAATGTATGTTTAATATTCGGTAAACCAATAATGCTAAATGAACCTTTAAAATGATTATCCTTAGAAAAATCAATATTAACTCTTTTTCCTCTAAGATCTACAAGCTTACCTTTGAAATCGCCACTAATACTTACTATTTCGTTAAAATCTTTCAGGCTTGGTGCGAAATAGGCTAAGTCATTAAATAAGAGACTGCTGCCGGTAAGTCTTGTTTCAATTTTTACATTATTACTAAAATCGAAAATATCTTTAAAGCTTTTGAATTTGAAATTTAAGTAATCGGCATCAATGCTGGATTTTTCAAATGCAGTGGCAAAATTATTTAGCGAAATGCTGTTTTTTGTTATTTGAACCTTAGCTTGCAAGTCGCTCATTCTAAGGCCGCAACTTTCATTAAATGACAATGATTCAATAATAAATGATGTTGTGTCTTTTGGTTGTAGATTTCTCAAACTTAAGTTTAGCTTTGTAATAATCAAATGATTATAGTTCATCCCGTACTCAACATCTTTATAATTTGATGATAAATATTCAATACTGCAATTATTAAAAGAAAAGTTTTTACAATTAATATCCCATTTAGCTTTATTTGTAGTTGTATCAGATTTTGAGAGTTCATCTATTATGAACTGTATGTTCAATCCGGAAGTATACTTCTTTATATGGCTATCCATTTTATTAAATTGCAAGCCGGATATATACAATTGCTTTTTCGAATAACTAAATCCTGATATGCTTGCGTCAAGTTTACTAATAAATATGAGTGTATCTAGGTTCTTATCCGAAATAAAGACATCCTCAAGAATAAGTTTATTAAAAAAATCAATGTCAACTTTCTTTACAGAAACTTTAGTATTAAGAGACTCAGAAAGATTGCTTGCAAAATAGTTTACCAAAACAGTTTGCACATAGCTTGTCTGTAGTACAATATAGCCGACAGTTGTAAGTAAAATAATTACAACTAAAAAATATATCAATATTTTATATACTCTTCTGATAACTTTCAATTTTTGCAAAAATACAAAAATAGCAGCAGATTAAGCCAATCTAAGGATAATGGTTTATATAGTGTATGATTAATAATATAAGATGCAGGAAATATAATAATGGAATAGGGGAGTTATATAAAGATAAAAAGCTTAGAGATAAACCAATTAGTATTTCTACATATGAATTTAAAAGCCCTGAGAATTAAAAATATTTATAATAATGCAGGATAGGTCACGAATATTGCAAGAATTTATATTTACATAAATAATCAGGAGTGGGAGTATTGTAACGTTACATTAGTAATCTGACTAAAGTTAAGCCATGATTACACATGTAACTAAATATGGCCAATTACATAGATAAACATAAATGTAATAATCACAATTAGAAGGCAATTTACAAAAGTATTATGATAGTTATTATAATACAATGAAC
>JANTGP010000129.1 GCA_024762835.1 Bacteroidota bacterium | reverse complement strand
AAATTATACCAAGCTCGTTGTTTATATTCATTATAAATAACTAAATCCTAAAATTAACTCATATTTATCTATCAAATTGTCTTATCCCAGCTTGAAAATTCTAATCTATCACGAAAAAAAGATAACCCCGATGCTATATTTATTATTAATTGATAATTCACAATTGACAATTGATAATTAACAATTCATAATTGACAACCCTGTCTCTTTCCTTAATGAGCTTGAAAAGCTCAGGCGGGTGAGCCCTAAGAAACAGCGAGCCGGGGGATGGCGGAAACTAGCAAGCGTAGAGCAAATTATAAAAACGAAACCTTTCGTTGATGCTCGGTATTTTTAATACAAAGATGAGATAAATAGTATGGCAGTTGGCGGGTGGAAGCATCGTTTCTTATTGATTTTTTTGTTACTTTTTTCATCAAGGAAAAAGGTAAAGAGAATAATTAACCGCGGTGTCATCATTTTTGCAAAAAAAGCAAAAATACCGCCACCGCTTTTTGTGTTGAAATAATTATACCACGGGTTAAAACCCTTGGCTATAATAATTTTATCCCTTCGGGATTATGACAAAAATTACCCTGTGGTTTTTTATCCCATTCACAATTGATAATTTACAATTCACAATTCATAATTGATAATTAAAAATCTCAAAACTACACTAACAAGTCAGGAAAAGACTTATTCATAAGATCGCGTAATTGAAGGAGCCTTACATTCATATCTTTAGCTCTGTTGAGCAATGTCTCGTTTTCAACTTCCGAATATCCTTTTATATCAAAAGTGGTAACAAAGACTGATTGTGATTGAATACCGAAGTCATCATCTAAAGCCGCCAGTTTATATAAAGCCGATTCTACTTTTTTCTTTATCTCGTAACTTGCAAAGTAGGCTTTACATTCAATTAAATATAGCTTCTCTTTTAGTACAAATACTACATCGTATTCGTTAAATGTGTTTCGGTTTTTTATTTTTACTTTAAGTCCAATTTGGCTTTGCATTAGATTAAAATGGTCTTTTATAGTATGGTAAGTATATTCCTCAAACCAACCCCCCGAATAAAATTCTTTGTCTATATTGCGTGGCATTGTATGTGCATTCTTAATCTCAGGTATTTTATTCTTGTTTCCTTTAGTTTCAATAACTTTTTGCATCAGCCTTTTACATTCTTTATACGACTTTGATGCGTATTGAATTTCGGTATTTACCAAACCGTATGAATCTATATATTCCCTTAAGGTGATTTGGCTTCTAAAATAAAAAACTGAGGATGAAAGGAAAGGAAAAACCTGAATATAAGATTCTATACTTTTAGGCACAAAGAATATCTTACTATTCAGCTCATGGAAAAAGTTTAAGCATGTAATTGTCATTAGCTTTGTGCCACCGCTTATATTTACCAGATATTTAATTTCAATATTATTATTAACCTTAATTAGTTGTTTTTCAATATCTGATATAGATTGAGGTTTTACTATTATTCTTTGTATGTCAGCATTTTCAAGTTTTAGCGATTTAATTATTGCATCAGTGCGATTGAACTCAGCATATTCCATTTCGTTTGTTGTAATAAAAATGAATTTATTCACAGTGTCACGATATTCTTTAATAAATTGAATATTATGGATTGGATTTTCGTCGATTAAACAAACTAATATTACATTTTCTATTTTATGCATAATTAATAATCCTATTTTGAATATAGATATAATTTGCTTTCCGAATCACTAACAGCAAAGATCTTATCTGAATCAACAACTATTCCTTCAAGATTTATTTCGTCTAAGTTATAAATTAACTCAACTTCTCCATCAGTGTTACAGCGGGCTATTAAACCCGATTTATCACTTATGATATACAATTTCTTACTTTTAGCTTCGAAAAAAATTCCCGAATAATCATCAGCAAAATCAAGTTGTACAGTACGTAAAGTATTTAAGACTTTATCAGTAATTATCAGTTGTCCGGGATTTTTTTCGTTGATGATATAAAATTGTTCGAGTTCTGCATTATAGCTCAAACCTTCTAAGCCATTGTTTATTTCATTATTTCCTTCAATAGCAAAAGTGTCAATCAGATTACCTAAAGTGTCAATATTTAAAATACTTCTGTTGCCTTCGTCAGCAAGCCATAAGGTAGAGTCCAATGGCATGAAGGTAATTCCTTCAATATCTCTTTCCTGAAAGGAAAATTGTCTAACAATATTGCCTTGTAGATTTAACTTGTAGATTATTCCTGAGTTGTCGCTAACCACATATATAAAATCGCCTGTTTCGTCAAAACATAATCCCGATGGCTCTTGAATGTCAATATTATACTCTTCGATTGGACTAAGTTTAATCTCCTTAACCTTATCATTGCACGAAAGAAGAATTGTCAATAAAGCAATAAAAAAGAATTTTTTCAGGGTAATAATCCTAAAGTTTGATTTATGTTGGAGCATTAATATCATCTTCGTCAAAATATAAGTTTACACTGAATATTTCTGTGTTGGAATTTAGTTCTTTAATTAAAGTATTACTTTTTTCAATATCCTTTAAAACAACATGATAATACGCCTCTAACTCGTCTTTCGAACCTACATTCTTTAAATTAATAAGTCTAAGTTTCTTACAATATTTTTTCAGAACCGAAGGAATAAACTCTTCGCTGTCATCAGTAGCAATATAAGATATTTGAAGCAGATATTCGCGTTTTCGTGTTTGCCCCCAGTTTAATAATGTAAGTAAAATAATTACAATGCTAATAAAGATTGTACCTGTAATTGCAATCATTGCATAGCCAACTCCGGCAGCCATTCCAATTGCAAGTGCAAGAAAAATAAAGACAATGTCCTGAACATCGCGAACAGCAGTACGAAAACGAATTATTGACATGGCACCAACCAAACCAAAAGCCCGTGCAAGGTTATTACCAATAACAAGCAAGATGATTGATGTAATAATAGTAAGCAGAACCAGTGCCTTTACTAATGAAATAGAATAATTCGGGCCTTTGTATGTTATGCGGTAAACGTATGAAATGATTAGACCACAAAATAAGGCAACCGATAAATTTACAAGGACCTCAAATGCTGTTGTTGGAAACAAATCCAATCCTGCTAAATCGTTTATCATTTTATTTGATGTTGTAAATGGTTAATATTAAATGTTCTTGAAAATGTATAACCCGAGTTGTTCAATGGTTTACGTACCATTTTATGTGAGTCGATACATAAAGTGTACTTAGACGCAGGTTCTTTCCTAAGCTTAAGTATTTCAATAATTGGTTTCAGCCATGATGGAAAATAATCATCGAATTTTACTTCCATAATAAAATATCCCTGCAATGTATGTTTAATTCTGTTTTCTTGATAAAGCTCATCAAGGCTTGGGAAAGGACTGCTTCTCAGATTCTTGTCAAGTGTTATTCTTATTCTGTTGTTGTAAGGTGCAATGTAAGCTTCGCGTTCGTATATTACATTTATTACCGGATGAAGCATCTTGCGTTTTATCTGGAACATAAATCGCTTTGCATCATCCATTGAGTTTGGAAATTCAATACTGTTTACGATTAAATTATCAATTGAACCACCATTGAAAAGGGGTAAAGCATCATTAAAACTTACCGGTACCCTGTTTTTATAGATCCCCACTTCATATTTTCGTTTTATTTCCATAAAAACAATACTATCAGTAGTTTGGTTGTTGTAGCCTCTTAATCTTACTTTCTTCCTGTGTTTCTCATGATTGATTTTCTCAAAGTAAAAATTAAATGAACGTGAATCAAAATAGATACTTTTTACTGTGTATTGATTAGCGGCATTTAGTGCTGCATATTGGTCGGGAACAATAAAGGGAGAAATCATTTTCCTTAAAGTCTCAAGTTTCTCAACAGGAATTATGTATTTATATTCGTGACGTAATTTCATTAAAACAATACTTTTATTGTCCGGCTAAAATATTCATATAAACTTATTGGTTCACATTTTAATTTGCATTTTAATATCATTCCCGGTGATAACTCATTATCAGTATTATCCAACTTAGTCTTTAAAATAAGAACTTGACGGTTATTTATTAGTTCCACCGAATCGTTAATCTTAAAACCGTGGTTTTCTATTTCCACAAATGAGTTATTATTCTGTATCAGTAAAACAGAATTACCATTAATGTATTCTTTGTAAGCGGGTTCAATAGCCATTTTAAGTTCTAATTGCTTTGTGCCGGCAATAGCTAATATTTGAGCCTCATCAGTACTATTATTTACTATTCCTGTAAGCGGTGAAACAATAGAATAAATATGTTGTCGCCTCTCAAGTAATGATATTTGCTGTTTCAGACTATTAATATTTGTTTTTACCAATTTTAAATCTTCAGGCTTCTTTCCTTTTTTAGCTGCCTTAAGTTTCATTTCCAGTATATTAACACTAATCTCGGCAATCTTGTCTGTGTTTTCCGAATTTTCATAAAGTTCATCGCTAACGGCAGCTTTATCATGCAGTTCTTTTATGCGGTTGTAGTTTCTTTTCTCTTGCATGTATTTTTGCTTTGCAAGCAATAATTCCGATTCAATTACATTTATATCTTCAGGTCGTTCGCCTGTTGACGATGACTTAAGCAATGCTTCCTCAACTTCAATCTTTCCTTTCAGCTCGTTTATTTCTTCTTTTAAAAGCATCGATGAAATAGTGACAATGGTATCACCTTTACTTATTATCTTATTGCTTTTTACTGATGACGAAAGCATAATATTAGCAATATCACCGCGTTCGAAGGCATAATTTGTAAAGTCGTTGGTTAAGCCGCTTTCATAATCTTTTACCAAAGAATATATACTACCGCTTTTATCTTTCATTATTTTCCATTCCTTTTCGGGATATATACGGGCAACAGCTTTTATTGTAAAGGGTATTTTAATTGGTAGAAAGAATAAAAGTACCAGAAATACAATCAGGGCTATCAATGTATATTGTCGGATTCGTTTTGAGTTCATTTATATGTTTGATAAAATTTTGACTAAATTAATAAATGTTTTGACACGGAATGCTTTTTCATCTTTTTTTTATTCATAGGAAAAAAGTTATAGAAAGTAATTAAGCTCGGTTTCATCATTTTTGCAAAGAGAGCAAAAATACCGCTATTGTTTAGTGAGTTGCTAAATAAGTCTTAAAGTTGTATAAATAGATGATAGTATGGTCGAGATTAACATATTATTTTAGCTATTGGAAAAGTAACATTAAACATCTTGGATAAAATATAAATATATTTAATTTTACCCACCTTATTTTATACTAAAAATCACTATGAAAAAACTCGCTTTATTAATATTGGTATTATTCTCTGTAAACTATGTTTTCTCCCAACCATCCTGGTCATATACAAGCACAGCTGATGCACATAACATTCTAATACAACAAGGTAACTTGACAATTAATGGGACAGCTATTAACAATGGCGATTATATTGGAGTATTCTATGACTCCTTAGGGACCTTGGCATGTGGTGGTTATGTTGAATGGCAAGGAACAAGCATTTCACTTAATGCATGGGGAAATGATACGCAAACTCCCGACAAGGATGGATTTAATATGGCTGAGGTTTTTACATGGAAGGTGTGGCGAGTTGTGGATGGCGAGGTCTTTAATGCAACAGTTACCTATATGCAACCTCCTCAAATGCAAAATACTGATAGTTTTATCCCTAACGGGATGAGTGAATTATTATCACTTGAAGCATTAACAATAGATTATCAAGATATTGACTTACCGCTTGGTTGGAGTTACTTCTCAACCTATATTGACCCATTTGAACCGGATATAGATAGTGTATGTTCTTCATTTATAACTTCGGTGATTATTGCAAAGAATGGGCTTGGTTATACTTTTTGGCCTGCTTTTGGTGTTAATGGTATTGGTAATCTTGTTATAGGAGAGGCTTATCAGATTGATGTTGATTCGGCTCTGACTATGACAGTTGAAGGTATTGCAGTTGACCCATATACAACATCCATTGTTATTCCGCAGGGATGGAGTTTACTGGGATATCTACCACATAACCCTGCACCACTTTCTGTTATGATGAACTCAATAGTTTCAGAGATTATTATTATGAAAAATAGTGATGGTGACACATATTGGCCACTCTATGGGGTAAGCCAGATTGGGGATATGGTGCCCGGTGAAGGATACAAGATAAGACTAAATTCTCAGCAAACATTTACTTATCCTGAGATATTTGTATTACCTACTGTAACTACAGATACCCTTTCAGCCATTACCGATACTTCAGCCATTGCGGGTGGAAATGTAACTGATGATGGGGGAGCAGTAGTAACTACCCGTGGTGTTTGCTATAATACTACCGGCAATCCAAATATTTCTGACGATTTTACTACCGACGGCACAGGTACAGGTACTTTTTCAAGTACCATGACCGGCTTAACTGCTAATACAACATATTATGTAAGAGCATATGCTACTAATGCAATAGGAACAGCATACGGCACAGAGGAAATATTTACTACACTCCCGCAAAGCACTACTTGCCCTTTTACTATTACCGATTACGATGGAAACAGCTACAATACTATATTAATAGGTAGCCAGTGTTGGATGTCAGAAAACTTAAAAGTTACCCACTATGCAAGTGGGATAGCCATACCAAACCCAACTAGCAATAGTGACTGGGTAAACTTGGCGAGTAATAATACCGATGATGCATATTGTTACTATGACAATAATATAAACAATGCCAATATTTATGGAGCTCTGTACACCTGGGCTGCTGCAATGGGCGGCAATGCCACAAGTAGTAATGCCAATCCAAGTGGAGTACAAGGTGTTTGCCCAACAGGTTGGCATTTGCCAAGCGACAACGAATGGAAACAACTTGAGATGGAGCTAGGCATGAGTCAGGCACAAGCCAATCAAATGGCATTTCGTGGTACGGATCAAGGTAGCCAGCTTGCCGGAGATTCTTCATTGTGGACTAATGGTAGTTTAGAAAGTAATGCAAGCTTTGGCACAAGTGGATTTAATGCACTGCCGGGCGGGTTCAGAGGCTATTATTATGGTTCGTTCTCTGATATTGGTAATAGTGGCAATTGGTGGAGTTCAACAGAGGGTTATAGCTCCTTAGCCTGGTTCCGGCAATTGTTACATTATAGTCCAAAAGTGGTTAGGCAGAACTTCGATAAATCGAACGGATATTCTGTGCGTTGTTTAATGGACATTGTACAAGATACTTTGCCTAGTCTTACTACATCGGCTATTATTAATATTACCGACACCACTGCGACTTGTGGTGGCGAAATAACAGCCGATGGGGGACCAAATGTAACTGCTCGTGGTGTATGTTGGAATACTTTAGGCAATCCAACAATATCTGACAATATAACAAATAATGGTACCGGTATTGGTGTTTTTACAAGTAACCTAAATGGCTTAACGGCTAATACTACATATTATGTAAGATCTTACGCAACAAATACTGTTGGTACAGCGTATGGCCAAGAGATAATACTTAATACAATGCCAAGCATGGTGCAAATACCAGCCGGTGTTTACAGTGTAAACGGTACTAATGTAAGCCTAAGTAGCTATTCTATATCTACTACCGAGATTACAAATGCCTTGTTTATACAGTTCTTAAACAGCATAAACTGCAATCCGGATGGAACTTTTAATGATACTGTTTATGGAACAGTAGAGTATATTGCTATAAGCTCACCTTATTGTGCTATAGCCCATAATGGTAGTAGCTTTTATTTTGCCGGTAGTACAACAGCTCTTACTATCGATTGTCCGGTATCAAAAGTAACATGGTATGGAGCCAATGCTTTTGCTTCTTGGGCAGGAGGTAGGCTACCAACTGAAGTTGAGTGGGAAGTGGCAGCACGAGGAGCAGATGTTGCAGTGTCAGCCGGAACCTATAATGAGATTTACGCTGGCACAAATGATAGTATCCAGCTTAATAATTATGCTTGGTATTCCTATAACAGCAGTTTACAAACTCATACAATAGGAACAAGATTACCAAATGAAATTGGCATGTACGATTTAGACGGTAATGTTTGGGAATGGTGTAGCGATTTATATCAATCAACATACCCCTCGGGGTCTAATAACCCTACAGGTGGAACATTGGGTAATGAGAGTGTTTTGAAAGGAGGGAGCTTTGTCAATAATCAAAACGCTTTAGTGTTGTCATTTCGTAATTTTACTGGTAGGAATACAAGCTTTATGGATGTTGGATTTAGAATTGTAATCCAATAACCTAATTGTTTTATTGAGAAAATATAATACCGCCACCGCTTTGTGTGTTGGAATAATTATACCACGGGCTAAAACCCGTGGCTATAATAATTTTATCCCTTCGGGATTATGACAAAAATATTCCTGTGGTTCTTTGTAGAATAGACTTGGTGTGTCTTAAAGACAGGCCGAGTCTTGTCATAATATAACTAATACAATTAATAATTCATAATTATAATCTTTTCCACCCAACTATTATCTTTACTATAAGCACGCATAAAATAGCTGCCTGCCTGTAAAGCAGAAACATCAATCCGATAGCTATCGGATATTTCTTGCTTGCTATTGCATTGGATCTTTTGAACTAGGTTGCCTGCCATGTTGTATATTTCAATTGTATTGATTAGCTCTTTTGATGATATTTGTATTTTGTCTGTGGCAGGGTTGGGGAAGAGTGAAATAGGTTTGCTTGCAATAATATTCTCGGATATACTATTAGGTGGTATTACAACTGCGTCATGTATTTTACTTATACCATGATAAGTGCCAGCCCATATATTTCCGGCGTGGTCTTGTTCTAAAGTAAGAACCATACAATCAGATAAACCGTGTGCTTCGGTAATTGAAATCATTCCTGAGTCAGTTAAAGTTGTAACACCTCTATTTGTGGCAAACCAAATTGAGCTATCTGCTGCAATTTCAAAATCATTAACAAAATTATCGGCTAATCCATCAGATTTGTAATAA
>JANTGP010000128.1 GCA_024762835.1 Bacteroidota bacterium | reverse complement strand
TTAGTATTCATCTCAAATTCTTGTGCTAAGACTTCAGCATCAAGTTTCTTGTCGTCGACAATGTAAATGATTACAGGATATTTTTCTTTTTTTCTCATATTCTAATCCAAGCTTTTTAACTAAGTAAAGATACAAAAAAAAGCCGGAAAAACCGGCTCTTATATTTTATTTTAGTCCCATAGTCTGAACCCCCTGATCAAAAACAATATCGATAGGGATATTCAATTTCATTAATCTGTCAAGGTCTGATTGTAATACCTTACCAATTACGCCCTTTTCCTCCATTAACTTTTTAACAGCTTCGTAATCGCCGTTTCCTTGTAGTGTAAGTATTAATTCAGAAAGTTTATTCATGGCTTCCTGCATTTTATCAAAGTTAATAGAATAATATCCATCGTCATCACGTGTAAATGCACCCATTTCCTTAAAATAATAAAACCTCATCAGGTTAGCTCGGGCATGTGCACTTGAAGCTCCAAATCTTATCGATCTGAAAATACTCGCCATAAATGTTACATAATTATCCATCAGGTCAACATCAAGCTCGCCTTTCTCTTTTAATTTAGTAACTAAAAATAATCCTAAAATATCTGCTTTACCTTCTTCAATGGCAGAGTATTGCTCTTTAAGAGCTTTTCTAACCTCACCCTTTCCGTTAATTGTATTCTTAATTCCCAAGCCATGAGCCACTTCATGAAACATTGTATTCTCGAAAAAAGAATTGAACTTAATATGTTTACGCTGCGAAGGATGAATTAATACTTCGGAAATTGGAATTAAAATATTATCAAATTTTGCCTGCATTGCATTCTTTAATTGCAGTTTACGACTTCCTTTTGCAAGTTGAACTCTACTGTCGTTAGGTAAATTTATTGCAATTGTCTTACTGCCGGCATTGCAATCACCTGCATAATAAATAACATCGTATGCACCTAAATCGGATTTACTTCCGGGTTTTTCTTTTTTATACTCAGGCTTAACCGGCAATTCTTTCTGAAGCATTGGTAACAAAGTTGCATAATGAGCAAGCCTTTTCGTCCAAACCATATCTTTTACAAGAATAAATGATTCATTTGCAGCTTTATAACCAAAAAGCTGGTCTTCATAATTTTCAATAGGCCCAACAACAAAATCAATTTTATTGGTTTTCATATCTAACCAAGCCATGTCACTTTCAAAATAATCGTCAGTGAGTAAAGCCTTTGATCTTAGTCTCAAATATTTTTTAAAACCTTCATCCTCTGCAATCTCGGCAGCAACATTCAAGAGAACTGAAGCTTTCTTTATTTGTTTTTCGTATGCTTTATGATAGGGTATTGATTCAAGTTCGCCATTTTTATTTCTTCTGATAAGGGTATATAAGCTGCTTTTAGTTGTATCACTAAATGCTTCAAATTCCTCTACCGACAAATCCGGCGGATAAAAATTTGCTCCTTTAGGTTTCTCATTTATTCCATCAATAAAGGGAACATTACCATGAAGCCTGTTCCATGGCCCATAATTAATCATTATCAACCTTTTTGCATCCGGAGACTCAACACTGTTTAACAAATTATCTTTATTACCAAAAGTTTGCATCCAGTATATATCGTCCATTACCTTAGCAATCTCAATTAATAAAGGAATTATTCTCTTTTGATTGTCGCTCAATAGTCTAACATCAGTAGTTAGTGGAACTCTAACATATTCTTTAACCAACTTTGAATATTTATTCTCTGTCATATCATTTTTCTGAGCCGCTTTTGCTGTCTCGTTAACTTCCCGTTGAGCAAGTACAGTATTAGTATTGAAAAACAAAATACCAATAATTGATAAAAATATAAATTTTCTAATCATAATATTTAGTTGTTTAGTTAACATCATCTGAGTTAAATTGAAAACCTAAACGTTTCCCTGTTTTTATTCTTGAATCATTAATCTTTTGATTAACCTGACCAACAGATGCAATTTTTACCGTATCGTATGGTGGAACCAACAAATCAAAATCCAATGCATAAGTAATAGCTGTTTCTATAATCTCCTTCAATGCTTTTTTATCAATAACCGCTTGCCCGAAATTATTATATAAAAATCCCAATTGTCTTTTTCCTTCGACATAATAGTATTTGTCCTTATTAATAAATATTCGTCCAATAAGGTAACCTATATCTTCCATTCTGTTGTACTTAAATGAATCAGAAAGAAAATTATAAATATTAATTATTCCGGAATAAGCAGCAAGCTCATTATTTTTCACATATGATATTTTTCGTATGCCATGGTCTCTGTCAAAATTAAAAATATTAGAATGCATCATAAAAACTAAGACGTCGCCGGCAATCTTTAATTCGGCTTCAAAAATACCTTTATCAGTATATTCAAGAAGAAGTCTTTTATCTATATCGATAATAGATTTATTATAATCCTCAACTATTTCTTGCAAAATATCCTTTAAGGAATTAAAAACCTCAAGCACCTGTTTATAAGTATCTTGCTTTGTTTTAGCTTTCTCCGTAAGCTGCTTTAATATTTTATCCTTCTTTTCTTCTGTTTCCATTTTTTTATAATATTAATATGCCTTGGCAAAAAGAACTCTTCGTTTTGAAGGTTTTCCCGAGAAAATACAAAATCCTTCTTCTTCCTCGCTATCAATAGGAATACAGCGAATAGTAGCTTTTGTTTCTTCTTTTATTTTTAATTCAGTTTCTGCGGTACCATCCCAATGTGCGTAAACAAATCCGCCTTTATCTCCAATTATTTCTTTAAATTCTTCATATGAATCTACCTTATATGTATTTTCACCTCTAAATTTAAGAGCTTTATTATATATGTTTTTTTGAATATCATCCAGCAAACTGTTAATTACATCAACAATTCCTTCTTGAGAATAAACTTTCTTTTCAAATGTATCCCTACGTGCCACTTCAACCGTTCCGTTTGCAACATCACGTGGTCCTATAGCAATTCGTACAGGCACTCCTTTCAGCTCATATTCAGCAAATTTATACCCCGGCTTATGAGTATCACGACTATCAAATTTCACATCAATACCGGCAGCTTTAATTTCATTATAAAGTTTATCACCGGCTTGAAAGATAGTTTCCATTTCGTCTTTACCTTTGTAAATAGGCACAATTACAACCTGAATTGGAGCTAATTTAGGAGGTAAAACCAATCCATTATCATCTGAATGAGCCATAATGAGTGCACCAATTAAACGAGTAGAGACTCCCCATGAAGTTGCCCAGACATAATCTAAGCCACCCTCTTTTGTAGCAAATTTCACATCAAATGCTTTGGCAAAATTTTGTCCTAAGAAATGTGAAGTCCCCGACTGAAGAGCCTTTCCATCCTGCATTAAGGCCTCAATAGTATATGTCTCAAGAGCTCCCGCAAATCGCTCGGTTTCGGTTTTGCTGCCAATAATTACAGGCATAGCCATCCATTCACTTGCAAATTTTGAATAGACATCAATCATTTGATTGGTTTCATCAATTGCTTCTTGCTTTGTAGCATGAGCAGTATGACCTTCTTGCCATAAAAACTCAGCAGTACGAAGGAAAAGACGAGTTCTCATTTCCCATCTTACAACATTAGCCCATTGATTTACTAATATGGGTAAATCACGATAAGATTGAATCCAGTTTTTGTATGTACTCCAAATAATTGTTTCAGAAGTAGGTCTTACAATCAATTCCTCTTCAAGTTTAGCATCTTTATCTACAATTACACCTTTCCCGTCAGGGTCATTTTTTAATCTGTAATGAGTTACAATGGCACACTCTTTGGCAAAGCCCTCAACATGGCTTGCCTCTTTTGAGAAAAATGATTTTGGTATGAATAATGGGAAATATGCATTTGAATGTCCCGTATCTTTAAACATTTTGTCCAACTGAGACTGTATTTTCTCCCATAAGGCATAACCGTATGGTTTAATTACCATACTTCCTCTTACTGATGAATTTTCAGCAAGATCTGCTTTTAATACGAGGTCATTATACCATTGTGCATAATTCTCTGATCTTTTTGTTAAAACTTTAGCCATATTTCTTTTCTTTGGTATGAAGTTTGCATTTCTACATTTCGATTTTAATGATACAAAAATATATAAATAATATAATTAGAGGAGATAAAGTCATGAAAACAATTTTTTATATTCTAGGAAGCCTGTTAATTCTTTTGTCAGGATGCTCGTCAAGTAGCTATGTTAATTCAAGTTACGACGACATTTACTATACCCCGGATGATGCTGAGTATTCTGTAGTACATAAAACAAATACTACTGAAGAACCGGAGTATGTTGAAGAAGAAGTATACGACAATAACAAAGACACCATATATTATGATGATGACACTGTTTACGAAGATGAAAATGAAGAGTACTACCCGGATTCATCAGAAGAATATTATGATGAAGATGGAAATACATATGTAACTAATAATTATTATGATGAGGATGAGGATTATTATGATTACGAATATGCTTCAAGACTTCGAAGATTTCACGCCCCATACATAGGTTGTGGATATTATGACAGTTATTATACAAATATGTATTGGTACAACTATGATCCTTATTACTGGGGAACAAGTATTTATTTAGGATATAATTGGTGGCCAAGCTATTCATTGCATTATCCATATTACAACTATGGTTATGGTTATAATTACGGTTATTATGGTTATGGTTACAATTACGGATATCCATACTATGGTTCATATTGGAATGGATATAATAATGGTTACTACGATGGATTTTATGATGGATATTATGCTTCAAATTACAGTGACTATAACTACTACAACAGTTATGACGGAACAAACTCACAACATTATGGACACAGAAATCAAAAGCCTACAAATAGTATTACTGCCTCAAACACCGGTAGAGATTTAGGTAGAAAATATGAAGAAGCTGTTGGTAATAATTCAGGAACAATCAATCAATCAGATTTTACTGCATCTGCTGCTGTAAGAGAGTTGAGTAAAAATAATGGAATCAGCGAACAAAAAACTCGTGTAACAAAAGAAAAAGCTTCAAACAAAACAAGCTCAAATAGAACTGCTGAAAAGATTAATAAAACTAAGCCTCATACAAGTACTGCAACAAAATCAAACAGTTCAACAAAAACCAGGAGTAATACAGAACGAACAAAAAATTATTCAAGCACAAAAAATAAACAAAATACAAGTAGTTCAAGAACAGCTGTAAAGACAAAGAAACCGGTTAGGACTTATTCGACAAAAAAAGGACAAACACATACAAAAAGCAATTCAACGCAAAATAGACAACCAAATAAAAGTAATTATAAAAAGCCACATAGTAATTCAAATAGTGTTAAGCAACCTCAAAGAAATAATTCAGCACAAAACAAATCAAAATATAAAAAAACATATAAGACAAAGCCAAATACAAGGACAAACGGTAAATCATATACACGGCCAAAATCTCACTCACAATCAAGTTATTCAAGGCCCAGAAGCTCTCAGACCTATTCTTCGCCAAAACGAAATAGCTCAAGCTATAGTGGAAAAAGATCTTCATCAAATTATAACTCAAACAATAAAAGGTCTTCATCATCATATTCAAAGCCCAGAAGCAGTAGTTCAAGGAGTTCTTATTCATCACCTAGCAGATCAAGGTCAAATTATAACAGCAGTTCAAGGACACCATCAAGATCTTCAGGATCAAGCTATTCAGGCTCATCTCACAGTTCTTCAAGATCATCAGGATCAAGTTCCGGTTCTTCAAGGTCATCTTCAAGTTCATCAAGGTCTTCCAGTTCACACTCTGGTGGACGCAGATAAAATTAAATGTATTTTTTAGTTAATCAAAATAACAAAATAGAACAATGAAAAAGATAATCAGTATATTAACAATAGTTTTGCTATTCTCAGTATTTTCGTTTGGACAAAACGAGGTAGATGCATTACGCTACTCACAGAATTTTTTAACTGGAACTGCCAGGTCAGTAAGTATGGGAGGAGCATTTGGTGCATTAGGCGGAAATTTTTCTTCAATTAGTATTAATCCGGCAGGCATAGGAGTATATCATACTTCCGAATTTTCTTTTACACCTTCATTCTCATACAATTTAAGTAACTCGCAGTTTGGAAATACAAACACTGAAGATTTTAAATATGGAATAAACATGAGTAATATGAATATGGTTATATCATTAAAATCTAATAAAAATGACGGTTGGGTAGCTACAAATTTGGGGTTTGGCTACAATAGGACAAACAATTTTAATTATAATACTTTTATAAAAAGAGAAAACAGCCCCAGCTCCTTGCTTGATGAATGGGTAGAAGATGCCAATAATAACAACTGGAATTCATTTGCCAATGACCTTGGTTCAAGTACCGATCTAATATATCTTGATACAAATACCGGATTTTGGAAAAGTGACTTTACAGGAAGTAATTACGGGCAGAAACAAAGTAGGAGCATCAGTACAGAGGGTTCTATGGGTGAATATATTTTTGCCATGGGTGCAAACTATAACAATAAAGTCTATCTAGGTGGTAGTTTTTCTTTAAATTCTATTGATTATCACGAAAAAATTAATCATACAGAGAATGAGATTCCAAGTGAAATTGATTACCTGAATTCATTTACATACAGAACTACATTAGATGTAAAAGGAACCGGAGCAAGTATGAAGTTTGGAGCAATCCTTAAGCCTGTCAATTGGTTTCGATTGGGATTATCAGTGAGCTCACCTGTATTTTATTCATTAAGCGAAAAGTACACAAGTCACTTAGATGCAACACTCGACTTCCCTAATGATAGCCCCAAGGAGATTGATGGCAACTATGATTATAAATTGGTTACACCTTTTAGGGCAGATGCAAGCATGGCATTTGTTTTAAATAAGTCAGCAATTTTCAGTATAGATTATGAGTTTGTTGATTACACAAAGTCAAGGCTACGAAGTGGTGGAGACGGATATGATTTCTCCTCTGAAAATGAGAACATTCAAGGATTATATACTAGTACAGGTAACTTACGAGCAGGAATTGAGTACCGCTTTGGACCAATTTCATTTAGAGGAGGTTACTCATATTATGGAAGTCCATACAAACAAGGCAGTTTAAACGAAAAGAGTGACAATAGTGTTTTTTCAGGAGGAATAGGTATAAATAGGAATAGTTTTTACTTTGACCTTGGGTACTCTTATATGACAAACTCTCAATATTATGTTATGTATCAAACTAACAATTCAACTGCTGAATTAAATACAAACAATAATCAATTATTAGCAAGTATAGGATTTAGATTCTAAGATATTGAACATTTAAGCCTGAAAATCTGTTCTAATTTAAGTTAATAATAATTTTAAACATTTAATTCATGAAAAGAACACATTTTATTCTCGTACTATTGCCTATTCTTGCCTTTGGTTTAATAACTTTTGTTTCACATACTAACGGCTCTCCCGGAGGCAAAACAGGTTCTCCTGCTGATGGTAATTCATGTACTCAATGTCATTCAGGAACAGCCATAACTGCTGAAGCCTGGATAAGCACATCTATTCCGGCTGATGGTTATAAATCTGATAGTACATATACCATTACCCTAACTGCAAATCATTCAGGTGTTGCTAAATTTGGCTTCGAGATTACTGCAGAGGACATGTCCTCGAACAAAGTTGGACAATTTATTATTACAGATGCAGCACAAACAAAGCTAGCAAATAATAATAATGCTGTTACACACAAATCAAGTGGTACAAGTCCTAGTGGAGATTCTAAGACGTGGTCTTTTGACTGGACAGCACCTTCATCAGATAGTGGTGATATAGTATTTTATGCAGCTATCAATGCAGCAAATGGGAATTCAGGCACATCGGGTGATATTATTTATTTAAGCTCTGAAACTACTTCCTTTAATCAACCAACATCAATCTCAGAAAACAATACCAAACAGAATATTAGATTTTATCCAAATCCTGCAACAAGTATTATTACAATAGAAACAATAAATAAGGAATATATAAAGATATTTGATTTTGCAGGAAAGATTGTATTCTCAAAACAGATCTCAGACAAAACAGACATTGACATATCTAACTTAAAACCAGGTATATATTTTATTAGAACAGAGAATTATTCAAGTAAATTTATTAAAGAATAATCGGAGTTACTTATTCCCTATTTTAAGTTTCTCAATAGAATCATTAATTATATTATAGTGGTCAAAAGCTAAGCCGGGAAGTTCTCTTATTGAGAACCAGCCGGCTTTTTTTGCATCATCACCTGCAATTATCTGATCCTCAGTTTTATTAATTTTAGCGTAATAAACTATTGAAATTGTTCTTCCTCGTGGATCCCTTCCAATATCACCATAAGCGCCAAATTGAGTTAAATTATCAATAGACAAGTTCGTTTCTTCTTTCAGTTCTCTTCTTGCAGCAGTTAATAAGTCTTCATCAATATCAACAAAGCCACCGGGTAATGCCCACATATTGATAAAAGGCTCTCTCCCTCGATTAATAAGCAATATCTTCCATTCACTTTCTATTAAACAGAATACAATAATATCAACAGTTACAGAAGGCCGGGGATATTTATAAGTATATGACATAGGCGAAGAATTAATCAACATTTTCAATGTATCCTTTTGGGATATTAAATAAGGAATCAGGCTGGCTAATATTTACAATTTCACTTGCCCGCACTTTAAATCCGGATATTGACAATTCTAAAGCAAGTCCATTTAATCCGGTATATTCAAATGGGGAAAGAGGAATATTAATTTTTGATGAATACCAAATTGACATTGTGTCTTTATCAAACTTATCAATAAGCAAAGCATGATTACACAAATAACCTAAAATTGACAATGTATCATCGAGAGTTGAAATAATATATTTATCATTTCTCAAATCCTTTATTTTTGCTAGCTTATCAACACCATCCGTTTCAAGTGATATTTCTTTATTTGTATTTAAGTCAAATATTTTAAGATTTTCCTGTAAACTATCGATTTGTATATTATTCCGGATTCT
>JANTGP010000127.1 GCA_024762835.1 Bacteroidota bacterium | reverse complement strand
CATACAAAACTTAGTTAAAATCGAAAGGGTCTATATATTTATAACAAGAAGCCCGAAAATTACCCCCCCTAAATCGAATTATTTTTAGTTTCTTTATTATATAGACGCAAAATATTGAAATGGTTGCCTGAAATGCACTAAAATATAACTACATTTCCGTTATTTATACTTAATATAAATAAAACAGTATGTATTGTAAATGTAGTTAAGAGTTTCAGAAATTATTATTTATCAATAGTATCCAAACTATGCACTATACTCTAAAAACTAATCACTAACAACTACCACCTGCCTGAAAAGCTCAAATATCAATAGTATAAATCAGGTCTTTTAATTAAATATTTTTAGCTTTGTCATTCAATAAAAAGAAATCGTTATGATAGTAAAAATTGTAGTTATTGCTTTATATGCTCTAATGATAATAGGGGTTGGATTATATGGAATGCGTAAGACGAAATCATTTTCCGACTACTTTCTGGGGGGAGGAAATGTTGGCCCGTGGATGACTGCCTTTTCGTATGGTACAGCTTACTTTTCTGCTGTTGTGTTTATCGGCTTTGCCGGTAAAGTGGGTTGGGGATTTGGCTATTCGGGTATTTGGATTGGTGTTTTCAATGCATTTCTCGGTGTACTTGGCGTTTGGTATTTCTTAGGATGGAAAATAAAAAAAGTTTCCCTCGAAATGAAAGTCTCAACAATGAGTGAATATCTTGAGCGTAGGTACAACAGCCCTTTTATTAAACTATTTGCATCAATTTCAATATTTGTATTCATGATACCATATTCGGCAGCCGTGTTTATTGGTTTATCGTATCTTTTTACCTCATCCTTTCCCGGAATCGAATATTGGCATGCGGTAACTTTCATGGGGGTATTTACAACCATCTATATCGTATTGGGTGGTTACAAATCAATGTCGCTTATTGATACTATTTTTGGAATGATTATGACTGTCAGTGTAATTGTATTGTTTGTTTTTACATTAAACGAAGGTGGTGGCTTTAGAAATATTACAGAAACACTTTCAGCAATAAATCCAAAACTGACTGACATAATCGGTCCGCCGGGTTGGTGGCCTTTATTTTCGCTTATCTTTTTAACCAGCGTAGCACCATTTGCAATGCCTCAATTGGTTCAGAAGTTTTATGCCATTAAAGACCGCAAGTCGGTTAAAATAGGAATGTTTGCTTCTACAATTTTCGCATTGCTTATTGGTGGTGTTGCCTATTATATGGGTTCAACAACCCGTTTCTTTTTAACACCGGAAAGTACACCCTCAATATTTATCGACGGTAAGCCTGTTGTTGATGCTCTTATGCCCAAACTCTTAAATACGATTGTTCCTGATTCGCTTTCAGTAATAATTTTATTATTAATTTTATCGGCATCAATGTCAACACTTGCAGCTTTAGTGCTTATTTCCAGTTCATCATTAGCAAAAGATTTTTATGCCGGTTTTATTAATAAAGGAATAAGTGACAGCAAACTTACTCGTTTAATGAGATACGGGAGTGCATTTTTTGTACTAATATCGGTAATAATTGCCTTACTGAAACCGGATTCCATAGTTGCTATCCTAGGTATATCATGGGGTGCAATAGGCTCAGTATTTTTAGGCCCTTTTATTTGGGGATTGTTTAGCAAAAGGGTAAATAAATTTGGAGCTATCTCATCTTCAATAATTGGTCTTACTACATGTATTAGCTTATATGCATTTGGAATGAGCTCCCCCGAAGCCGGAACAATTGGTATGATGGTTTCGCTTGTGGTAAATCCTGTGTTTAGCCTTTTTGTAAAAAAAACAGTTTAGTTTAGCTTGGTTCTCAACATTTATCATGACTAAAGAAAAGAAAATATTCTTACAGTATATCTTGCCATCACCATTTAGCCTGGCAATTATACTAACGTTTATAACTTTTCTTCTTGCTCTTTTTTTAACATCAGATAACAAAACCACACTGGCATATTTACCTGAACTATTTGGTTTTTGGCAGAAAGGATTTTGGGAATTACTGAGTTTTGCTATGCAAATGATGATTATGCTTGTTTTAGGAAATATGCTTGCTCTTACCAAAACTTTCGATTCCTTAATGAACAAGCTTTGTCTATATGTAAGCTCAACATCCTCAGCAGCTCTAATGGTGTCGTTGGTTACAATAATTCTGGCTTACCTAAATTGGGGATTAGCCTTAATATTTGGGGCTTTATTGGCTCGTAAAATTGCATCCGATTTTTCAAAAAGAGGTATCTCAACAAATTATCCTTTGATAGGTGCCGCTGCCTATTCGGGACTTATGATCTGGCACGGTGGACTTTCGGGCTCAGCACCTTTAAAGATAGCAGAATCAGGACATTTCCTTGCAGATAAGATAGGAGTAATACCTGTAAGTGAAACAATTTTCTCAACAATGAATATTGCTTCCGCAATCTTAATCATTACAATAATTCCTCTTCTGTTTTATATGCTTGGCAAGCGGAACCCCACATCTGCGGATACCGGAACATTAACATCGCATAAAGTCTTTTCCGGGAATAAGAACCAGGCAGTTTCCGGCATTGAGCATTTAGATTACAGTCCTTGGTTTTCACTATTAATGGCTTCATTTATTATTGTTGCCATTGTTCTTAAGATTTGGAATTCAGATGTATCAACAATACTGAATATTAATTTTATTAACCTTATACTACTTGCTTCAACACTTGCTTTATACCCATCTGTAAAATCATTTAGCAATGCAGCTGTTGAATCAATCGGCAGCTCTGCAAGTATAATGTTGCAATTCCCAATCTATGCAGGTATCATGGGCCTTATGAAATACTCCGGTTTGTCGGATATATTCACTGCATTCTTTATTGATGTCTCGAACAAGGATACATTCTCATTAATTACAATGATTAGTGCAGGCATTGTAAATTTCTTTGTGCCAAGCGGAGGTGGGCAGTGGGCAGTACAAGGACCTGTAATTGTAGATGCAGCACAAAACCTGGGTGTACCCGTTCAAAAAGCGGTAATGGCTTTAGCCTACGGCGACGAACTTACAAATATGATTCAACCATTCTGGGCATTACCCCTACTTGCCATTACCGGATTAAAAGCTAAATCAATTATTAAATATTCATTTATCATAATGCTGGCCGGAATACTGATATTCGGCATCTCACTTTTTGTGTTTTAAATAGGATTAAAAATGAGCTATTACAAGCAATTAATCAAGAAGGGCTCTAATAATTCCTTTATTTATTCACAGATTAATATTTAAGGTGTTTATGATGTGCTAAGCAGTTCAAGAACCAGATAGAATGAATAAATAAAGGAATAAAACAGTTTCACTTGCCCCCACCAATTCCCTCCGGCAACTCAAAGATTACCATCAGTCGATATTATTTTACCAAATATGAACTATTGTTCATTTTTTTATATATATTTGGATGATAAATATTTTTCCAAAATTGCAGAAGGGTAAACCTTACCCTTACTTATGGATAGTAAAATATATGTTTTTGCAAAGTGTAATTTATTCAAATGATAAGTCTAACATAAAAAATAAACGCTATGAAACAATTCTATCTAAAGATCTACAAAAACAGTTTTACATTATTACTTATTGCACTTTCAATTAGTGCTTTTTCCCAAACTAAGCAATGGACTTGGATATCGGGCAGTAACTTAATAAATCAAGTTGGAGTATACGGCACTAAGGGAGTTGCAGATGTAGCAAATATTCCGGGAGCAAGACAAAGATGTTCTTCATGGACAGACTCAAATGGGGATTTATGGTTGTTTGGCGGATATGGATACAATTCTATTGCATTTTCGGGTCGGTTAAACGACTTATGGAAATATGAGGTAAGCAATAATACCTGGACATGGGTTTCGGGAAGTAATAGTATTAATCAACCCGGTGTTTATGGAACTATGGGTATAGCCTCTGCATTAAATATGCCCGGTGCCAGATACAATAGCATTTCATGGTCTGATTCAAATGGGGATATTTGGCTATTTGGCGGAAGAGCTTATGATTCAAATGGGGATTATGGCAAAATAAATGACTTATGGAAATTTGATGTTTCAACAGGTTTTTGGACATGGGTTTCGGGAAGTAACTTGATAAATCAGACTGGTGTATATGGAACAAAAGGAATTGCCTCTGCTAATAATATACCCGGTGCAAGATATTCAGGTAGTTACTGGAATGACCCAAGCGGAAACTTGTGGATGTTGGGTGGATTTGGATTTGATTCAGGTGGTAGTGATGGATATCTTAATGACCTATGGGAATTTGATGTCTCAACCGGCTTATGGACATGGGTTTCAGGAAGCAACTTAATAAATCAGACTGGCGTATACGGCACAAAAGGAATCGCTAATAATTCAAATTATCCGGGTTCAAGAATTTCAAGCTATACATGGTTTGATTCAAATGGAGACTTATATCTTTTTGGTGGTCTGGGTTTATCGGCCTACAGTAACCATGGTTCTTTAAATGATTTATGGAAATTTGATATGGCAAATAATGAATGGACTTGGATATCAGGAAGTGATACTATAAATCAACCGGGTATATATAGTGAACTTGGAACACCAAATATTTCAGATATTCCGGGTGCAAGAGATGGAGGAATATCATGGGTTGATTCAAATGGTAATTTCATTTTATTCGGTGGTTCAGGTTATGATATAAATGGTGATGGTGGTGCTTTAAATGACATATGGGAATATAATGAATCAACAGATATTTGGACATGGACATCTGGTGATAGTATTCGTAATCAAAATGGTATTTATGGTATGAAAGGTATTCCATCTGCTTCTAATAATCCCGGTGGGAAATCTGAAATTTGTTCATGGATTGATACAAATGGGGATTTATGGTTATTTGGCGGGATGGGATTTGATTCAAATGGCTCATATGACTGTATTAATGATCTTTGGAAATATAGTTACATTCCTGTAAACAATCAAAGTACTATTGGTAGCTGGACATGGATGTCAGGGAGTGACAGTATAAATCAAATTGGGGTATATGGCACAAAGGGTATAGCTAATTCTAGCAACATCCCGGGTGCAAGAACAAAAGGCTTAACATGGACCGACACGAATGGAAAGCTTTGGTTATTTGGTGGTCATGGACTTGACAGCAATGGTGATAATAGTACTTTAAATGACTTATGGGAATATGATAAATCATCGGGATACTGGACATGGGTTTCAGGCAGCAATATTAAACAACAATCAGGTGTTTATGGAATAAAAGGCGTTGAAGATGCTTTAAATATACCCGGTGCTAGGTCCTATTCTATTTCGTGGATAGATACAAATAATAATTTATGGTTATTCGGCGGATTTGGTTATGATATTAATGGAGCTCACGGGGAATTGAATGATCTATGGAAATTTAATACTTCAACATATATGTGGACATGGGTATCGGGTAATAACACAATTAATCAATCAGGCATATATGGTACTTTAGGAGTTGAGGATATTACAAATATGCCCGGTAGTAGAGAAGCTTGCATTTCGTGGATTGATGCAAATAATAAGCTTTGGCTATTTAGTGGGATTGGTTATGATATCAATGGAGATCATGGCAGTTTGAATGATTTGTGGTCATTTGATATTTTATCTGGCTCATGGACATGGGTATCAGGTAGTAATTCAATAGAACAAACCGGTATTTATGGCACATTAGGTCAATCAAATTCAACAAATATCCCGGGTGCCAGAATTAGTAGTGTTAGTTGGATAAGGTCAGATACTGAATTATGGTTATTTGGAGGCTACGGACAAGATTGTAATGGCAATACCGGACAACTAAATGATTTATGGAAATATGATATTTCATCGGGGTTATGGACATGGATATCAGGAGATAGTATTAATAATCAAAGTGGTTCATATGGTATACAGGCTGTGGCAAGCCAAAGTAATAAACCCGGAGGAAGAAATGTTAGTCTCTCGTGGAAAGACCTTAATGGAAATTTCTGGTTAGGTAGTGGTTTTGGTTATTCTGGCAGTTCAGCAGGTTTCCTGAATGATATATGGAAATTTGACAACTTATTAGGAATGTGGATATGGGTTTCAGGCGATACAACAGTTTATCAACAAGGCGTTTACGGCACAAAAGGATTAGAGTCTTCCTCAAATATCTTTGGTTCACGATATTCGTCTTCAAGCTGGTCTGATACAGATGGAAGCTTATGGCTTTTTGGCGGTAGCGGAATTGATGCTTACGGTAATATGGGTCTGTTAAACGATTTATGGAAACATAACGCAATAAATACACTATACAATATTAGTGATACTTCAATATGTGCAGGCGAAAATACTGAGCTTACTTTGTCGGGCTCTGAAGGCGGAGCATATTATCAGCTACGCTTAGATTCGGATAATACAATTATTAGCACACAAATCGGAACAGGAAATCCAATTAGTTTTACAATTAACCCAAACTCAACAACAGTTTATAATATTTTTGTTAATGATGGTTTAATTTCTTCAGAGATTATTGACAAAGGAAATGTAACAGTTTATCCGGTTCCAATAGCAAATATTATTTCAAATTCACCTGTTTGTGAAGGCGACACCTTAATATTAAATGCAGAGGCACAACCATTAACATGCGAATCAAACTGTAACCTTCCAAGTGGTTATTGTACGTCTCATCCTCTTTTTGACACTTATCACTATATTGATTTAGTTGAGATAAATGGTCAGGTTCAAAATAGCTCTTCCTCGGGTTACAATGATTATTCAACAACAGTTTTTACCCAACTATATACAGGTGAAACTTATACAATTAAAATTCATGTAGTAAGCAATTTTAATCTTGAACATTATAATTATGCATATATAGACTGGAACAGAGATGGCGATTTTGAAGATTCAAATGAAGTTATTTACCTCGGAAATGGGACAGGACAAATTCTATTAGATAAATTGGTAACTGTACCTGAAGGAGCAATCTTGGGAAAAACAATAATGCGTATAGTAAATTCCTCCGACCCATCTGCTAATTCATGTGGGGAATACCAAAAAGGAGAAACGGAAGATTACATGATCGAAATAAAGTCGTACAGTACAGATACAAATATCTCATATGCATGGTCGGGACCAAGCAGCTGGTCATCAACAACTAAGAATAACTCTTTAATAAACTCAACAAATAGTATAGGAGGAATGTACAATCTTACAGTTACAGACTCTCTTTCATGCAGCAGCTTGTCTACTGTTAATATTGAAGTTTTAAATCCACAAATAAGTTTTGATGGTGATAGTATCTACACAGAATTTCCTGATACAATTATGCTAGACCCGGGATCATTTGACAGTTATTTATGGAACACAGGAGAAACAAATCAATTTATCTCATATGACTATGGCAATTATAATCTTACAGTTGCTGAAGGTGCTTGTGTTACTTCAGCTTCGGTTTATATAGGAGATGTACAGGCAATTCCACTTGTGCAAGGTTGGAGTTTGTTCTCAACATATATTAATACTGAAGACTCTTTACATTTAGTAATGGCAGATGTTATAAATGATGTGATTATTGTTAAAAATGAGATTGGTAATGTTATTTGGCCTGCTTTTAATTTATTTCAATTAAAAACAACAATTGGCAAATCTTATCTTGTAAAGATGAGTAACACAACTACATTATATGTGTATGGTAATACCCTCGACCCTACTGTCAATCCTATTTCCTTAAATACGGGTTATAATCATCTTGGATACATAAGACGAAGTATTGCACCTGTTGAAGATATGCTGAATCCCATAGTTAATCAAATGATTCTAATAAAAAATGATTACGGTCTTGTTTACTGGCCTTCTGTTTCGGTAAATGTATTAGGAAATATGATTCCCGGAGAAGGGTACAAAATTAATATGTCTAATCAGGCAATTCTTACATATCCTGCCAACACTATTAACTTTGCAAAAGCAGAGAATAATATTCCTAAACCTGTTTATTACAACATTCCAAAATCAACAGGTAATGATATGACAATTGGCTTTCCGCTTGAAGCATGGTCAGACACACCTGAATATGGTGATGAAATAGCCGTGTTCGATGCTATGGGTAATTTAGTTGGCTCTACTGTATTTACAGCTGAGAATATTGCTCTTACAATTTGGGGAACAGATACACAGTTGCAATACAAAAACGGCATGGCTGATGATGAAATAATGACATTTGAAATTTACCATAATGCTAGAGGAACAACAGAGAGTTTCTCTGTTACTAAATGGATTAAGGGTGATGGTAAATACCACGAAAACAGTATTGCAATAGTAGGTAAAGCTACTATAAACACCGGGCAAACTACACTAAGCATAAGGAATTACCCAAACCCTTTTACAAGCTACACAGAGATTTACTTCAGCCTGCCGCAAAAAGGAATGATTCATATTTCTCTTTACAACTCTACGGGCAAAAAAGTAATTGATATTGCAAATGATATATTTCCTAAAAATGAAAACATTATAAAACTTGATGCAGGAAATCTTGCACCCGGGAATTACTTTGTAAAACTACAAACAAACAAGGAAACAATTACAAAAGCCATTCAGATTGTGAAATAGAATAAGTAAAGATATCTGATAGTGTTAGGATTTATAAACCCGACTTTTTTCGAATATCACCAATCACATTAACACAATAAAAACCCACCACCAAGGTGGGTTTTTTATTCTAAGGAAATACACAAATAATCCTTATTCCTTAGATTAATCGGTGCATATTGAATAGGAAAACAATAATACCGATTAGTAAATGAATCCGATACCTATCGGATGACATAAGGCTCACCCGATAGGCATCGGGTTTGAAATACAATATAACAGCTATTTCTATGATAAATCAGTTCTTCATCTTTTTATCCCTCTTTAAGTATAGATGATTACTAATACTTTCATTCTATCAATATTTAGATTATTCAGAAAGTTATGTCCTTTCATGACACTCTCGCCAAATCAAGTAAATACCATGAGT
>JANTGP010000126.1 GCA_024762835.1 Bacteroidota bacterium | reverse complement strand
CATATAATATACAAGCATGGAAGTTTAAGATTATCAACGACGAGGAAATGTTATTGTTTATTGACGAAACGAAATTGCTGAATGCAGTTGACCCGCTGGCAAGGCAAATACATATTTCGGCAGGTTGTTTTATTGAAACACTTAGTATCGGGATTTCTAAATATGGCTATAAGGCTAATATTGCATATTTTCCCGAAGGATATAATACGCCTGATGACTTTGGTGTAAAAGCAATTGCAAAAATCAGCCTTAGCAAACCGGAAAAAACAAATCCACATCACCTTTCAGAGTTTATTTATACAAGGCAGTCAAACAGAAGACATTACAAGGGTGACTTAATTACTACAATTGAATTTCTGGATATAAAAAGATTGATGGGTAAAACGCAATCTCACTTTATTTTTAAAAATAACGAAGAAGATATGAAAACATATTTTAATCTTTTTCTCGATGCTGCGAAGATTGAATTTAAAACTCTTCCTGTATCAGATGAGTTTATGAGTTCATTTCGTTTGAGTGATGATATTGAAAATAGCGGAGACGGTTTAACAGTTTCTCAAATGGGCTTCAGTAATTTTAATAAATGGTTTATTGAGAGCACATTAAAAAAAGAAGACAAAAACAATTGGCATAGTGACAAAATAATTGATAGTTTATTTAAAAATGCTCAAAAAGAAATTGAAAGTTCCAAAGGATTAATCTTCATAAAGACTAACTCGAACAAATATATGGATTGGATAAAGGCTGGGCGTGATTATACAAAATTCAATCTTGCTTGCACAAGTAAAGAGATACAAGTACAGGCAGTTAATTATATTACTCATGAATATGATGAGATGTTAGCCTTACAACAAAAGTTTAATGATTTGGAAAAGCTTAAAACAAATGAAAAAGTGCAAATGATACTGAGAATAGGTAGACAAAGACCGGGGGATTATTCATATAGAAGAGGGATAGGAACTTTTATAGTAAAGGATTAACCTATTTAAACTGTCTGATAAATTCGCCAAATTTGAGTTTATATAATTATTGTTTGAGTTCTTCTGTTGTCAAAGATTTATTTCTGATTCTTTTTCCTTTCTCGTCCCAATATTTACATTTTTTGCTTAGTTCGTTTTTAATATATTCTTCTTTCGACTTTTTCTTTCCGTTTGCGTACCATTGAATCCAAACTCCGCTTTTGTTATTTTTTGTGTATTCGCCCTTTAAAGACATTTGACCATTTTCGTACCACGCGAAATAGGCTCCTTGTCTTTTATCGTCAATATAAGTTATTCTTGATTTTTGTTGGCCATTCTCATACCACTCTTCCCATGTTCCTTCTCTGAAACCTTTGTATGCTGCCACAGACTGTAGTTTTCCGTTTTTGTACCATCTTGTCCATTTTCCGGTTTTAGAATGATTTGTATAGTGCGACTCGGCTTGAATCTCACCTGTTTCGTACCAGTATTTCCAAGTACCGTTTTTATGTCCATGATCAAAACTCATTTCTTTCATCTTATTCCCGTTCTTGTACCATTCTTTCCAAATGCCATCTTTTTTATCCGATACAAAAAATCGTTCACTTTTCTTTTGTCCGCTTTCGTACCATGTTTCATATTTCCCGTCGAGCAAACCTACACTATATGACTTCTTACTTTTTATTTTACCATTTTCAAAATATTCGCTTATTAATCCGTCATTCTTTCCGTTTTTATAAAATCCTTCGGTTTGTATATTGCCATTTTTGTAGTAGTTGACATATTTACCATTCTGTATATTATGCAGAAAAGCTATCTTATTGTTTATTCTACCATCAGGAAAATAAAATAGCCAAATACCCTCTTTTTTATCGTTGATAATACTCCCTTCGGATTCTTTAATCCCTGATTTGTAATAATTTATTTGGTAATCTCTGATTGTTGTACTATCCGGATGTACTGTATTATTTTGTGCACTTAATGTTAATGTGTCAGCAGTTATCAATATTATTAATAGTACTATTCTCATGATATTTATATTTACAAAATGGTTTCTTTTTGCATTAAATCCTATTAACTATAATCTTTTTGTCGGTATTTATCATTGCTGTCATTTAATATATTAATGTAGCTGTTGTATCGCAAACTGCTTATTCTGCCTTCGTTAACAGCTTTTATAACTGCACAATCAGGCTCGTGAGTATGAGTGCAATTATTGAACCGGCAATTTGCTGATTCTTTAAAAATTTCTGGGAAGAAATGATACAGCTCTTCTTTTTGTATATTAAATATCCCGAAACCTTTTATGCCGGGTGTATCAATCAAAAATCCACCATTTGATAATTCAAACATTTGGGCAAATGTTGTTGTATGCTTACCCTTCTTATGATAATCTGATATTTCAGATGTCTTAAGGTTTAAGCCGGGTTCAATAACATTTGCAAGTGTTGATTTACCAACGCCCGAATTGCCTGTAAATAAACACACCTTCCCCGAAATTATTTCTTTAATCTCTTTAATATTCTCATTATTTGCAGCTGATACATGGTGACATTTAATGCCTGTATTTTCATAAATATTAATGAGTTCCTCCATCTTGGCAGTATCGGTTTTAGAGTAAATATCTGTTTTGTTAAAAATGATATGAACGGGAATCCGGTAGGCAATGGCATTAGCCAAAAAGCGGTCAATAAATCCAATTCGCAAAACAGGGTTTTTGATAGTGACAATTAAAAAAGCTATATCAATATTTGCAGCAATTATTTGAGTTTCTTTTGAAAGGTTTGTCGACCGCCTAACAATATAATTTTTCCTTTCAGAAATTTCGGTAATAAGACCGGTTTCGTCAGAATCATTAATAATATACGATACTCTATCGCCAACAGCAATTGGGTTTGTACTTCTAATTCCTTGAATTTTAAATTTACCTTTAAAAGTACAATCAATAACTTCATTATTCTCAGTTAAAACCTTATATCTGTTACCGGTTGATTTTATAACCAAACTATTCTTGCTTTCTTTCAATCTAATTAATTTTTTGTTTTAAATACACATCCATTTGAGGGAATGGAATAGTAATATTATTTTTCATGAAATTACGAATTATTATTTTACGTATATCACTTTTCACTTTTTCAATCCTAAAGATATTTTTGCTATAAAACAGCACTTGAAAATTTAATGACGAATTACCAAAATCAACAAATCTGGCTTCTATGGATTCTCTGCCGTAAACATCAGGATGTTCAAGAGCACTACTTTCCAGAATTTCAATTACTAAATCAACATCACTTCCATAAGCAACGCCAATGTCTATTCTGAATCTTGTTTTTTTCTGTTGGTGACTCCAGTTAATTACTTTATCATTTATTATTTTTGAGTTTGGTATTATTATAGCTATATCATCTCGGTTAATTCCTTCTGATGTGCGAAGACCAATTTCTTTTAACATAACAACATCATCGTCAAATTGTAGGATATCACCTACTTTGGTTTTTCCTTCAATCAGTAAAATAATACCTGAAATAAAATCATTGAATGTTTGCTGTAGTCCAAGACCAACTCCAACGAGTAAAGCAGCAGAACCCGTAAGTAATACAGTTATTTTTATTCCTAAAGTGGTTAATATTACAATTATTGCAATTGTCCAGCCTATATAATTGAATATCTGTATAATTGAAAAGATACTTCCTGCATCTTTATTTTTTAAACCTTTTGCTTTTAATAAAGCTCTTTTTAAAACCATAAGAAGAGCTTTTGTAACAACTACGATTAAAATTATTACAAATAATTTCTCAGTTGTTAAATTATAACTGCCAAAATCAATGATTTTATAATTTAGAATTTGCTCTATTGTATTTTGCCCCATTTCCATATTGTGTTGAATGTAACTTTTAGTTTATCATTATTTATAAATTACTTTTTCAAATTTAATTACCGGCTCAAGATAAGAATTTTTCGTGTAATTACCTTAAGTAGGCTTACAATCAACCATCTACACAACAATATATTTGTCATGGATTTTCGATTTATTCCAGCAACTCTAGTATAACTTTCCCTTCGCAACCAGTTGGGTTAGAGGTGTTAAGGAAATTAGAAATTGTCGGGGCAATATCAAACATAGAAACGGGACGATTAATAAGCGACCTCTTAATTTTCCAACCGTACCACAGCAAAGGGACGGTTTCCGATTTGCCGGTCTTACCGTTTATCTGATAAAGGTTTTTTTCTATCCAGCCCGGTTCAAGATTTATAATTACATCGCCTGAGCGTTTTGAGTAATAACTGTTTTGTATTTTCGAGAAAATACCGTTTGTGTAATCAAACTGCTGTAGGTTGGTTGCTGTAAGTGCATTTGCCACTCCGCTCATTTGCAATAAAATCTGGGCAGTTTTTTCTTGTACTTCAGGAAGATTAAGCCCTGCATCTTCAATTAAATCCTGATTAAGATATATTTGTTGGTTGCTATATTTTAAAACCCAATCGCCTGCACCGTAAACAGCATTCATGTATGCTTTTAAAAGTACGGTTGATTTATCTGCATCAAAAACATTTACAGGTATTTTATTTGCAGTTAGATAATCTTTGTTTGGGGCAGAGTTGCAATCGGCTGTTACAAAATATACCACATTTTGTTTCCCTATTTCCTTATCGATAAAATTAAACAAATGAGTAAGCTCTTTGTCAAATCTAATATATGAGTCTTCAAGCTCTACCGATTTTGGTCCAAATAACTTTTCTATCTCAGCGAAAGCAGAAAATGAAACAAGCAAAACATCGGGAGTATCATCTTTTCCCAACTCATTGTTAATTATTACATCTATTAAAAAATCCTTTGTAAAAGAATTGCCAAAAGGTGTTTTCATCAGCAGCGAGTAGTCATCTGTTTTATTCCGTAGCTTCTCTAATTTATAAGGGAAAGTTGATTTATTATAAAAGCCTGTTTCAAAATTATTTTTATCGGGCAAACTTTCGGTATATGATTCAATTGGCAAAATGGTGTTCCATTCTTTTTGTAAATATATATCCGGTAAGTTATTGGTGTTAAATGTATTTACCCACGATGGTAGTTCTTTTGTATAATAGCTGTTGCTTATCCAATTACCTTGAATATCGTTAAACCAGTAAACGGCATCGGCAGTATGTCCTCCCAGCAATATTGCTGATTGATAATTAGGCGATACTGAAATTACTTTAGATTTATTTTGCGACATCAGTTTTAACTCATCGGCAAAACCGGTGGTTAAAATTCTTTTTGGCGAATAATTACCCGATAGCACATTTGTTCCAACAGCTTTTTGTTCTTTATCAAAGCAGCAATCGGTTAGCTCTTCGCTGTTGCGATTATACCAGAAGTTTGAAACTATACCATGCACCGAGGGCGAGCAACCTGTTGTTATGCTGGTAATTCCCGGGGCCGACTGTGTGATTAAATAATCATAACTTGCATTTTTACAGAAAGCACCTTCGTTCATCATTCTATTAAAACCATTCTTTTCAAACTTATCTTTAAAACGAAAAAGATATTCGCTTCTCATATCTTCGATAATGATGGCAACAATTAGTTTTGGTTTTTCTGATGGTAAACGTGTTTGAGCAGTCAGAAATGATATTGCCGGCGTTATGAATAAAACTATTAATAAAGCTGTAAGTGATTTTTTTAACACTATATTTTATTTTTTAAAAACAAGATTGCTCCGGAACTTCTAACAAGCGGAGCAATCTTTATTATTTGTAGCTACGATATTTTAGCTTAGCTTTTTATTTAAGTATGTAATTTGCTTTGCGGAAATTTAATTACGGTTTAAGCAATTCAAATCTTCAAAAGCAATTTGTAATCTTGCTGCCATTGATTTTTCTCCTTCGCGAATCCAAACACGTGGGTCATATTTCTTTTTATTTGGTTTGTCGTCGCCATCAGGATTACCAATTTGTCCTTGAAGGTAGTTGTGGTTGCTAGCTTCGTATTTACGAACACCATCCCAAAATGCCCATTGAGTATCTGTGTCGATGTTCATTTTTATTACACCGTAAGAGATAGCTTCTCTAATTTCTTCGCGACTTGAACCTGAACCACCATGAAAAACAAAATTAACCGGTTTTAACCCTGTATTGAGTTTATCCTGAATATACTCTTGTGAGTTTTTAAGGATCTTTGGTGTTAGCTTTACGTTACCCGGTTTATAAACACCATGTACATTACCAAACGAGGCAGCAATAGTAAATCGCTTGCTGATTTTACCTAATTCTTCAAAGGCATAAGCAACTTCTTCGGGTTGGGTATATAGCAATGAGTTATCAACACTTGTATTGTCAACACCATCTTCTTCGCCACCTGTTACACCAAGTTCAATTTCAAGAGTCATCCCAATTTTATCCATTCTTTTCAGGTATTCTTTGCTGATGGCAATATTTTCTTTAATTGGCTCTTCCGAGAGATCTAACATATGTGAGCTATAAAGAGGTTTTCCTGTTTCGGCAAAATGTTTTTCTCCTGCATCAAGTAGTCCGTCAATCCAGGGAAGTAATTTTTTTGCTGCATGGTCGGTGTGAAGAATTACTGCAACGCCATAAGCTTTGGCCACTGTTTGGATATGTTTGGCAGCAGCAATACCACCAATAATTGCTGCTTTCTGATTTTCGTTGCTTATTCCTTTGCCACCAAAAAATACGGCACCTCCATTTGAGAGCTGTATAATAATTGGTGAATTTGCTTCACGGGCTGCTTCCATTGCAGCATTTGCAGAATGAGAACCGATAATATTCACAGCAGGAAGGGCAAACTCGTTCTCCTTTGCTATTCTAAAAATCTCTTGCACATCGTTTCCGGTAACTAGTCCCGGCTTTATTTTATCAAAAATTTTTTCCATCTTTTATTTTGTTTTTATGTTCAATTACAGATTACTAACTATTTTTTACAAAATTAATTATATCCTAAAAAAATACAAGCAGATATATTTTGATTTTGTTGTTTTTAAATCATGTTTCATCGCGGATGTAAGATTTTTTTTAAAAAACCCTGCTTAATATTTTAAAAAGGATAACCGATACCCACATTCCACGAATAATCGCTTGCCCCTAATTTCCTGCTTCCCCAAATTAGTCTGTTTCCAATGGGCAGTTCGGGGTCTCGTACTTTTATTCCAAGGTCGATACGAAAGAGAATAAAATCAAAGTCGAATCGAGCACCTAAACCGGTGCCAACAGCAATTTCTTTGTAAAAGTTATTTATTTCAAATTTTGCACCTTCTCTATCATCAAAATTATTTATTGCCCAAATATTACCTGCATCGATAAAGAAAGCTCCTTTTAATTTCCAGATTACATCGAAACGGTATTCGATATTAGCTTCTAGTTTAATATCTGCAGCAAGGTCGGGCAGATTTGAATTATCGATATACGAGCCCGGACCTAATGATCTTACTTGCCATGCACGAATACCATTTGCTCCTCCTGCAAAATATTTTTTCACAAAAGGTAACAGTTCACTGTTTCCGTATGGCTTACCAACTCCTATAAAACCGCGGTAAACCAATACCGAAGACTTGTTTAAATACTGAAAAAAGCGAGTATCAATGTCAGCACGTACATACTGGGCGTATCGTGTATTAAACAATTCATAGTAGTTATTGTCATTTTTTGTTGACCCTATAAGCTTATTCATACCGTTTATAAAATTACCTGCGAGTTCGGCTCTAAATTTTATATATGTGAAATTTCTAGACCTTTTTTTATCCTGATTACTGAACTCATACATGTAATTACTTGAAGAAATAAATTGTGATTCGTAACTGTGTTTTAAAAACAAAGTGTCAAAATACTGGTTAAATAGAGCTGTTGTGTCTTTTAGGTTAATAATATTTAAATTGAAAGGGGAAAAGATATGCTTTTTATTTTCTGATGATTTCCAATGATAGGCATATCCGGCATTTATAAGTGTTCGTGTGTAATCCGGCCTGTCCTGATAATTATACATAAGAGAAATTGCCGTTCCCGGATGGTACTTGCGTAAAAATCCTGTATTAAAAGGAGTCCAAAACTTTGGAATTTTTAAACTGCTCTCTAAGCCCATCTCTAAAGTGTTTGGCAAATAATTGTCAATATTTGATTCGCCGATAATATCGTGCTGAACTTCAATGGCACCACTATATTTAAGACTAAATATCTGAGCTCCATGAAAAATGTTTTTATTGCTAAACAATAAATTGCCTCCTAGCCCCCAGTGGGTTGCAGAGTTTGTTCCGTCAAATTCAACTTGATAGGATTTGCTTGTAAATCTCACCAGATGTATATGACAATCTAAAGCAGAACAGCTATCGCCGGGAAGAGAATCAGGCAAAGGATTATATTGGATATTTATGAATTTAAATTGTTGCAGCCCAGACAAATACCTGTATGTAAGGTTTGATTTTTCACTTGAATACATATCTCCGGTATTAAGCATTATTTGGGCTGTAATTACATCAGGATCAATAGATAGTTTATTGTTAAAAATGAAAGTTACGCCACGAAAGACAAGTGTGTCGGGTGAAGCTTCAATATTTAATGAATCATCTAATAATTTACGTTGTCCTAAATCAAGATAAACAAAGACTTTTCGTATTTTAAATTTTTCATGATTCTTAAATTCCTTTTTATTTTGCTTATCAATAAAGGGAAAGGGTTTAATGCGTAAATTAATATTAACCTGTTTGCTTGCAAGGGTGCTATCAATCAGATAGTCAATAAATTCCTTGGAGAAATTATAATAGGCTTTATTTCTAAGAAGATTTGAAATCCTTATTCTTTCGGCTTCAAGTACATCAACATCAAATAATCTCCCTTTTGTAAGTAAAGTATTGCTTGCAGAGTCGGCAACAATAATTTTCCTTATTGCCGAATCGCTAATTGAATATTCAATATTTTTTATTATATAGGGTATTCCCGGAATAATTCTATAATCAACAAAAGCTAATTTATTTCTAAACTTAACCGTATCACTTATCTCGGCATTGTAATAGCCTTTGTTTTTCAGATATAATAAAAGTTGTTTCTTTGTTTTATCAGTAAGGTACTTGTCATAAATTATGGGTTCC
>JANTGP010000125.1 GCA_024762835.1 Bacteroidota bacterium | reverse complement strand
CCGGCATTGCACGAAGTCTTATATTTTGAAAATTCTTATTAAAGATATTATTTACCTGAAAAATAATCTCAGCATTAATTACATGGTATTCAATGCGCCGGCTTAACCTAATATTGTGTATCCAGTACGAATCAAGAGCATTATATTCTCTGTCGTCGCCATACGAGCTATATCGTTTTCCTGTAAAAGAAGAATTAATATTAAAGGAATACTTTCCTCTAATAAAATTAGCTGATAAATGAAAAATGTTCTTTGGTTCATAAATCAATTGTTCGCTTTTATACAAATCGCCGGCTGACTCTTTTGTTGTTTGATTATGTGAATATTGTAATAGTAAACGATAATTTATCAAACTTAAAGTACCTTCAATCGCATTACTTATCTCGAGTCCTTGAGATAATACAGACTGGATATTTTCCGGTGTCCAATAGCCAAATTGGGTTGGATGCCAAAGTATCCAGTCGTTTATTCGCGATGAGTAAAAGCTTATTTTACTTAGAGTTTTGATATTGCCAAACACAGTTTTGTAATTTAAGCTAATTTCTTCAGATAATCCTTTCTCGGGTTTTAATTCCGGATTTCCTCCCGGAATGTAGTATAAGTCATTGAGTGAAGGCAGACGGAAATTTCTTGTAATACTTGCCCTTAGCATAACAGGATGATTTTTTTTTGGAGAATACTCAAAACCCAAAGAGGGTGAAACGGGGTTTAATATTTTGTTGCTTAGACTGTTCCTGACAAAGATAAAAGCCGATAGTCCGTTACTAAGCTGTTTTCTTAAACCTGTAAATAAATTAAGCTCATTTCTTTTTTGCGAAAATGACGAATTGCTCTTATTATCATTAACATGTACAATATGTTTATTAAAGTCCAATTGTATTTCAAAGCTAAATTTATTCTCTTTCTTATAATTGTATTTTATTTGATTTAGATAACTATTGGTATAACTTTCAGAATTTGCAATCAGGATATTACCACCTGTTGTTGCATGTTCTAAATAGTATTCTAAGTTTTCGTATGCATAAGCTGTTTGAATATTCAGGCTTCCGTTTTTTGTAAATTTCTGCCAATTCAACACCGAGCGAATACTATTATTGTTTTGTTTTTCAAAATGTCCTGCTCCTTCGTAGCTCATTAATGCAGGAATATTTCTAAGCATTGAGTTTTGCCAAATCGAAAATGAAATAATATCCTGCTCACTTGCTCTGTATGATATTTCGTGCAGTTGACTTAATTGTTTAGTATTTGCCCTTGATAATGTACAAATTTCGTTAGGTAGTAAGGCTGTGTTTTGAAAAGTAAAATTATTTTTTGCCTTTGCCGTCATCAATCTACTCCGGAAATGCCATTTCTTTGTCCCGTATTCAATTCTTGCAAAGCTGTTTATGCTTTCAAAACTTGCAAACTCTTGAGATAACTTTAAATGAAAACCTTTCTCACTATTGGCTATGTTACTTAATACTATGCTACCTCCCAAACCGCCGCTTTGGTCGACAATTGAATTTCCTCCGGGCTTAATTATCAGTTGGTCTATAAATCCAATAGGAATAAGTGATAGATCAACCTGTCCGCTTAATGGCGAGTTAATATTTATTCCTTTCCATCTAACTTGAGTGTGAGATGCTCCGGCACCCCTGATTGATGCACTTGCAAAGCTTCCTTCCCCGTAGTCTCTGATGTTAACAAAACTATTGTTGCTCAATAGCTCAGCAAGACTACAACTTGAAAAGTTTTCTTTTGTCATTGAATCAATCTCAATTACATTTACTTCTGCAATACGACTTTGATTATCATAAATACTTATTTCATTTATTTTAACCGTGTCGCTTATGCTTTGTGCTGATAAATCGTTTGCAACAAGGAGTGTTACAACAATGAACAGACAATATCTCAAGAGCATTTTATTCATTTGCTTTTTCTAATAAATAATAATTTGTCTTGAGTAAATTTTGCTTTTACTTTTTGCTTTAAGGATATACAATCCTTGCTTTAGATGGCTTAAATCAATGGTTTTGTGAGTGTGTTGATTGCAATCAGAAATAACATCCTGACTGAAAAGTAACCTGCCATCTGAGCTTATTATATTTATCGAACAAATGTCTATACTACTTTCTATTGTAATTACTCCTTTTGTAGGGTTTGGATAGATCTCTGGCTCTTTGCTTGTTTTTTTGTTTTCATTTATCGAAACAGCCTGATGAATTATTCCAACCGCATCAAGGTCAAAGCCTGATGAAGGATAAGTAGTAGGCCATGGGTCGTTTATAATATTTCCTTGGGAATCATAAGATGCATATTGAGGTTCTATGCAACCAACAACATCAATAAGACGAATATACTTTATGTTGTTAATATCCAATCCCGAATTGCCGGTAAGTTCTTCAAGGTCGAAAGGTGTACCGTACAAAGCCCTGTATTTACCCCCAAGATTATTTATCTCACTTGCGTCAATTGTTCCAAAGCTCTCAATTTGGGTGTTTAGCTGAGTTAGAGATGTTGATTCAAATCTGAAATAGTTTTCACCGTCTGAGCTTACTTCAACAAAACAAAGTTCCAGGAAATTATCGTTGAAACTATTCTCAAACACAGCGAAATCAAAGCCTTCGCCATTTACAACCGGATTGCTGAAATAGAATATTGCAGAACCGCCATCACCAAGACTAAGAACAAAATTATCTGCCTTTCCAAGAGCATCGTTGTTGTTTCCATAGCTTGCCAGTCCTAATGAAGGTTCTGCAATACTCATAGGTCCTCTTTCAATTTCCACATCATTTGCCCATTCAATAAAAACAGAGCTGTCGGCAAAAATAGCCGTTGTACCTTCTTGCCCCGCTGCCGCTGCAAATTGTGCATTTACATTTCCTGCAAACAGAAAAATGATTGATGTTAATATGGGAAAACGGAATGAGAGCATTTATATAGGATTATAGCTTAACAAACTTTTTGCTTTTAGTAATATCTTTAGTAATAATTTCTAATTCGTACATACCGCTTTTAAGATTTCCGGTTTTAATTTCAATTAATCCGGTGGCTTGCGAAACAAGCTCGGAATAAACTACTTGCCCATATATATTGGTAATAATTATTTGTGCATCAGATAGCTTATCGAAGCTAATATTAAGTATTTGGTTTGCCGGATTCGGAAATATCGAAAATTCGATTGATTGAGAAATATCTTTAATTCCTAAAGCTGAGGCAGAAACAGGATTTTCGGGTACAAACAAAGGATTCCAAAGTGAATCAACTCCGGTATATGAACAGCCAAACCAGTCGTTATTGGTAAGCTCGGTTGAAATACCCGAATTCATTGTCCAGTCAGAAAGTGAAGTGCCGCTAAAAGTCATCCAATAATCTGGTGCTCCGGGTAAACCGCTATGTTCTTTATAACTAATTGAATTTAAGAAACCACCGGAAATGTCAATAACAAAATTTGTGTCGGCAGCTGCAATATCATTTAGCATTTCTTCGCCGGTTTTTGTGCCATCAAACCTATAGCCCCATGCATAACATTCTGTGGTGCTACTGTCGTTAAAGTCAACTACAAGCATAGCTTGATTACTTCCCGTGCCAACCCAAAAAGTAATGGCATCAAAGCCAAATTGGGCAAACAAGTTATTTGCAAACAGTATTGCAAACATCATAATTAATAAATTTTTGTAAACCTTTTTCATGTTTAAATAATTTAAGAGTAAAAAAATAAATACTAATAGACTATTTAAAACATTCGTTTTGAGAAAGTAAAGAAAAATAGAAATTATTCATTACAGCCTTTTCTCCGAAAGCTTTAAATAATTAATAATGGCAGGTCTTCTGACTTACTCTATGTTTAACTGCCTTCCCACCTCGCATTAGCGAGACAGTGGCGAAAGGGTGTTAAACTCTAAAACAGAGCTTACAGCAGCGGGAACTGTTCCTGATTCTCACAGGATTCCCTATTATTCTTTTCAGAACCACTATTCTGTTGACAAAAGTAATATTTTTTTTAATTCAATGTAAACATTTTTACTTTTGTTGTGTTTAAAAATTAATACAAATCACTAAATAAGTAGAATAATGAAAATAAACAGGTACGTTGATATTTCAACAATAGACAGAGAAGCAAAGAAAGATTATATCGATCGTCATTCACCATTTGTTCACTGTGAGAAAACAGCTAAGAAAGGTGAAAAGTTTAATGTTAAAGTTAAGATGGGAGATGAGTATCCTCATCCTGATGAGTTTGATCATTATATCTCATACATTCAATTATGGGATGGTGAAAACATGTTGGCACAAGCTAACTTTACAGCCGGTGCATTAGGAAATCAAGCAGATCATGCCGAGGTGGATTTTAAAATTGTACCAAAGAAAAACATGAAACTTACTGCTATGTCATTTTGTACAAAACACGGCTTATGGCAAAGTGACGAGGTATTGGTTGAGGTAAGCGAATAAGAAATAATTTTAGAAAAATATAAAGGGCATTGCAATTTATTTGTGATGCCCTTTTTTATTTGTAATCAACTGCTTCAAAAGTTATTATTATTAATTATTGATTAACATTTTATTAAGTGCCTGCTTATTTATTAGATTTGATTTGCTGTAATATGAATTATATATATCTTTGACTTGCAAATAAATTATTAAAACATGAAGATAGGTGTAGTTATTTTTCCCGGCTCAAATTGCGACCATGATATGGTTTATGTTCTTTCAAAAATAATGGATAAAGAAGTGGTTGAGCTCTGGCATAAGGACAAGGATTTGCAAGGAGTTGATGCTGTTGTTTTACCCGGCGGTTTTTCTTATGGCGATTATTTACGCTCGGGAGCAATTGCACGGTATTCTCCAATTATGGAAGAAGTAATGAAATTTGCAGACAAAGGAGGTTTGGTTTTTGGCGTTTGTAATGGCTTCCAAATCTTATGTGAAGCAGGATTATTACCGGGTGCTCTCCTTCATAATAATAATCAGAAATTTATTTGCAAGAATGTAAATATAAGTGTTGTAAACGGTTCTACTTGTTTGACTAATCGAATAAACTCCGATTTTGCTCTTACAATTCCAATTGCTCATGGCGAGGGACGATATTATGCTGATAAGGAAACTTTGAGAGAGATGAATGAGAATCAACAAATACTTTTTAGATATTGTGACGAAAATGGCAAAGTTTCAAAAGAATCTAATCCAAACGGTTCGATTGAAAATATTGCCGGAATATGTAATTCAAGAAAAAATGTTTTTGGAATGATGCCTCACCCCGAACGGGCCTCAGATGATGAATTAGGAAATACTGACGGTTTGGTGATTTTTGAATCTATGATGGAGGCTTTATCAAAGAGACTGTGTAAATAAAACAGATATACAGATATATTTACTCTAAAAAAAAAGCCGCAGAAAGAAATTTCTCTCTGTGGCTTTTTTTTAATTTTATTTCTTTACTGAAAAAGCGATGAGGCTTATTTCAGCCAAGAAATTATAATCAATCCTTTATTTTTTAGGAGATTTCCCATGATGATTACATGATTCACCTGGGTGTCCTTGACAAGATGATCCTTTTTTTGCAGATTTCTTATCACAACAACTTTTTGCAGCTTTCTTATCGCAACAACTTTTTTCAGTTTTCTTATCGCAATTTGCGTGATGACATTCACAATTTTTATCTTTGCAACAGTTCTCACTATCCTTTTGGCATTCAGCCTTAGTTGCGTGTTTGCAGCAATGTTGGTCTTTATCATTGTCAGTATTGACAACAGTTAGAGTTGATGTTTCTGAAATTGCATTTGTTTGTGCACTAATGCTAAATGAAGTGCCTAAGAATGCAACAAGGGCAAATAGAAATAATACTTTTTTCATGACTTTTAATTTTTAGTTTAAGCTATGGCACAAAAATAGGCCAATAACATGTTACAAAATGTTAACGATTAGTTAAAAAAACAGTTTGCTCTCTTAAAATCTTGTTAAGATTACATGAATGTTAGTTGACAATTTAATACTGAGTGTTTGAATAATTGTATATTTGTACAATAATAATTATTGGATATTGAAAGAAAAACATAAAATATATTTTGCCTCTGATATTCATTTGGGACTACCAAATCATTCAGAAAGTCTGATTCGTGAAAAGCATTTTGTTAAATGGCTTGATACAATTAAGAAAGATGCTACTGAGATATTTTTGGTTGGTGACATTTTTGATTTTTGGTTTGAGTATAAGAAAGTTGTCCCAAGAGGATTTACTCGTCTTATTTCTAAATTAGCCGAAATAGTCGAAAGCGGAATTCCGGTTTATTTTTTTACCGGTAATCACGATATATGGGTTTTTGACTATCTTCCTGCAGAAACCGGTGTTATCTTGCAACGTGATAGTTTAACAATTGTACGAAATAGTAAAAAGTTCTTTATTTCTCATGGTGATGGTCTTGGCCCGGGTGATATAAAGTTTAAATTTTTAAAGCGTATATTCACAAGTGCTTTCTTTCAATGGTGTTTTGCACGTTTACATCCTAACTTTGGACTGCTCTTAGCTCATAAATGGTCAATCGGAAGTCGTTATTCTCAAGGAACCACTCCGGAATATTTCGGAGATAATAAAGAATGGTTGGTCCTATTTGCTAAAGAAAAGCTTAAGCAGGAATATTTTGACTTTTTTATTTTTGGGCACAGACATTTAATGTTAAATATTCAACTTGAGAAGGGTAGTAGATTTATTAATCTTGGAGATTGGATAAAAAAATTCTCATATGCAGTTTTTGATGGAGAAGAAATATTGCTTAAACAGTATCCATTAGCAGATAATTCATAGCGGTCTACAGACTAATATAAAATTTCGGTAAACAACATTTACAGCAAAAAGTGGTTGTAAATATATGTAATAATAAAAGACCCTTGAAATGGCAATTAATTCAAAAACAGGATATCCCGTTAAGGAAGAAAAATTCAATACAATTAGTCATGGAATTGGTTTATTGCTAAGCCTTGCAGGACTTATTATTTTAGTTGTATTTGCTTCAGTTTACGGAACTGCATGGCATATTGTAAGTTTTAGCATATATGGAAGTAGTTTAATAGTCCTTTATCTTGCCTCAACAATGTATCATGCAGCCAAGAAACCAAAAATAAAACACAGATTGAATGTGTTTGATCATGCTGCAATATTTATTCTTATTGCAGGAACATATACTCCTTTTACATTAGTGACTTTAAATGGCCCTTGGGGATGGTCAATCTTTGGTGTTATTTGGGGATTGGCAATAGCAGGTGTAATTCTTAAATTATTTTATATTGGTAGATTTAGAACCTTGTCTGCTATCGCATATGTACTTATGGGTTGGGTAATAATTGTTGCAATTAAACCCATTATTTCTAATTTGGAAACTGTTGGTTTATGGCTATTATTGGCTGGAGGAATAAGTTATTCTATAGGGGTGATTTTTTATTTACAAAAGAAAATGCCTTATGCTCATGGTGTTTTTCATCTTTTTGTTCTTTTAGGAAGTATATTACACTTCTTGGCAATTTTCCTATATGTATTATAAATAAATGCAAGCTCTTCTCATTATATCTATGAAAAGAGCTTGCATTTATTTGTTTAGAAGGTGTTGTATCTATAAAGAATACAGTTTCCTTAATGTTTCTCAGCAGACCTTATCTCGGAATAAAATTAATAAATCCATTATTATTAAGCCATATTAAATCATCTGTTGAATTAACGTCATAATTCTGATCAAAGTCTCCAAATAAATACTGAAAAATCTTTCCGTTATCCCATGCCCAAACCTGATTGTCTGTACTATTAAGATCAAAACTGCTACCGGAACTATGTGACTGATCACCATTACCTGCATACATAAAGTAATATGATCCTATGTGCAACTGGCTAACCTCTTGTGGTATAGGTGTGTTTAGTCTCCATGAATCATTTGTTCTGAAATCATATGATAATTCCATGCCTCCATTAAGATGAACAACCGGACTCATTACGGGTAAATGATTTCTATGTTCTACCAGTATATAATATTTATCAATGCCGGATATACTAAAACATGGACATTCTGGAAATTCAATATTTCCATTATTGTATAGTAAACCTGCACAACGGAACACTTCACTGGTAGCCAATGAATCACCTTGGCGTACAGATACTAATACCCAATCAACAACATTAGGATCATAAGCTTGTGTGGCAGATGAATTTACACTTGCACTTCCATATTCAGTTCCTGAATAATCGTTATAATTCCATGGAGCAACATTATATGGTTGACCAGAAGGTGTTGGAGGAACATTAGGCAGAGGGTTTTCACCCGGAAGTAATCCAAAATTATTTAAATCTGTTCTCATTAATCCTGTCGAAAAATTGAATGCTCCTTGTAAATATACCTGAACATTAATCATCGCACATGGATTTGCAGAGATGGTAATAGTTACAAGAGCTGTGTCACATAATGCAGGTAAAGGATTTCCATCATCACAAACTACATATTCATAAGTATCAATTCCTGTATAATTCAAATCAGGAGTATAAGTAATTTCTCCAGTTACAGCATTTACAGCCACTGTTCCATGAGAAGGTCCCAGTAAGCCATTAATGCTATCAGATATACTTACTGTTGTTGGATCAATATTTCCATCAACATCAATATCATTTGAAGTTACATCTGTTGTCACAGGTGTATCTTCGCTAGTTACATCCGTATCATCAACTGCTAGAATATCATTAATACCAACTACGGTAATATCAACAATGGCGGTATCACATAATCCATCGGCATCACATACTTCATAAATAAATTGATCTGTACCATAAAAATCAGGATCAGGAGTATAAGTAAATGTACCATCACCATTATTTACTAATGTTCCATTTGTCACATAAGAGCAATCTACACAAGTAATATTTGCTGTTGTTGAAACTATATCATTATCACAATCAGTATCATTAGTAAGAACAATAATATTAACAGGAGTGTCCTCATTAGTACTCTCGGAATCATAATTTGCCACAGGAGGATCTAAAGTAATTACATCAAAGGTACAACTGGCTGTATTTCCTGCATCATCAGTTGCTAATAAGGTTACGGTTGTTGTTGCAGTAATAGTTGTGCCTGTTGCTGGTGTTTGTGTAACTGT
>JANTGP010000124.1 GCA_024762835.1 Bacteroidota bacterium | reverse complement strand
CATAATTCTAAATTTTAATTAATAATTGAACAAAGGAAAATAAATATTACCTTTGGAAAAATAAAGCTTCCTTCCTAAAGGAAGGATTAGTTCAACACTATCCATCACCCAGAATTCAAATGACTACAGAGCAGGAGATATCGTTTGTTGGAACTTAGGTGGTGGAATAACCCACATTGGAATTGTTTCAAAGAGAAAAGCAAATAACGGAGAAAGACCACTGATAATTCACAACATTGGTGGTGGACAAGTATTAGAAGACATGCTTTTTGACTTTAAAATAATCGGACATTATCGATACAAAAAATAAAAACACGTATGCCAACAACTAAGCATTCGTCTCGCCGATAGGCCAGAGATGAATGCAGTGTTGACTGATCCGGATTTGCCAGGGGGTTATACCAATTGTATTTCAAACCCGATGCCTATCGGGTTCATTTACTAATCGGTATAATACTTAAAATATTGGACTTTTTAAGTCTTAACAAACTAAGTAATTAAGCAGATAAACAATTTGGTGAAATAAAAAGTTAAAGTGTGCTTTGAAAATTATCATTTCTCCCTTTGTATTGTCCTAAAACAAAATTAAATTGCCGCTTTAAAAAAAAATAAGATTATAGATAAGCAATTTTAAAAATGAAGAAAATATTCAATCCTCAGAAAAATTATAACGATACGCGAAAAGAAATTGGTTATATCTCAAGAAAAGATGCAAAATCCTCTGATTATAAAAAGATTGGTTTTATGTCGGGTCTTGAGGTTCATCAGCAATTAAAGACAAAGAAGAAACTTTTTTGCCGTTGTCCGGCAGGTATTTATCAGGACGATGATGATTTTAATGCCGAAATTATCAGACATATGCGACCTACATTATCCGAGTTGGGCGAGTATGATGGCACTGCATTAATGGAATTTAAAACTCATAAAGAAATTGTGTATCGTATTAATAACGAAACAGCCTGTACCTATGAGGTTGATGATACACCTCCTTTTAGAATTGATGATGAAGCTCTGGGAATAGCTCTTGAAATATCTTTACTCTCGAAGCTAAATATTGTTGGCGAGGTTCATATTACACGCAAGCAATATCTCGACGGTAGTATTCCAACAGGTTTTCAGCGTACTGCAATTCTTGGAGTTGAAGGCGAGATACAGTTGAAGAACAAGAAAGTAAAGCTGATACAATTAAGTATTGAAGAAGATTCGTGCCGCGAGATTTCTGATATTGGACACAGGCGTATCTACAAAACCGACAGACTTGGAATGCCTTTGATCGAAACAGTTACATATCCCGAATTATATACACCTGACGAGTTGATGGAAGCTGCCCAGTACATTCGTTTCCTTAATAGGAGTACCGGAAAAGTTAGAACAGGTATTGGTGCAGGGCGTGAGGATGTAAATGTTAGTTGTAAGGGGGGGACAAGAGTTGAGATTAAAGGAGTAGCTCATAATAAATGGATTCCCGAACTATCGCACAATGAGGCTTATCGACAATGGGCTTTGCTCAATGTAAAGAAGATTCTGAACAAAAGAATTCCCAATAACAAAAATTGGAAAATAGATTCTGCATTTCTTGATTATGATGTTTTTGACTCACTTAATGAAACATTGAAAGATGCAAAAGACAGAGGCTTAAAATTGGTTCTGGTAAATCTACCTGATTTTAAAGGTATACTTTCTCATTTCACTCAGCCGGGTAAAACATTTGCCGATGAGATTTGGGGGAGACTAAAAGTAATTGCATGCTTGCTTGAACCTTTCATGGCTCATTCAGAGGAATTTGGCTCTAATTCTTCTGACATCGATTTTAATTTGCTTGCACCAATACTTAATGCAAAAGAAAATGATGCTCAATTAGTTTTCTGGGGTGATGAAGTTGATGTCGAAACTGCTCTTGAAACTATTGAAGAACGTTGCAAAATGGCTTTTGAAGCTGTCCCTAATGAAACAAGAAAATCATTACCGGATGGAACAACAATTTTTGAAAGAGTATTGCCTGGTGCAGATAGAATGTATCCGGATACTGATTCTGCACCTATTCCTCTTGAAGATGAATATATAGAAAACCTAAGGAAAAATCTACCGGTTGAGATATTTGAGCGTTATCATCAGATGCGTGACTGGGGCATTCCTGAAGATACTTTTAATTATATTTTAAGAAATAATCTTGTTCCTATTATCGAAAGAATAGTTAATGATTTTGGTATTAATCCAAAATTTGTGGGTACTTTCTTCGGTCATAAATTAAAACATATCGAAGGTAAATTTAAACAGCATATTGATTTCTCATACGAGAAGGTTTATGATTTATTTGGCTTTATTGATAAAAAGAATTTAGATATTTCTATTGCCAAAGAAATGTTGCCTATTATTTACGAATATCCTAAAATGGATTTTGAATCTGTACTTATTACCTTAAAATTTAAACACCGTAAAAAAGAAGATTTATTGGCACCAATTGAATTTCTACATGAAAAGTTTAAGGAAATAAAGATTTCTAAAAATGATGTTACTTATGACTGGCTAATGGGACAAGTTCACAAGCAAGCTGTTGGAAATGTTGCATTAAGAGATATTGGCAAAGAAATAAGAAAGATTATTAAAGAAATTGAGTAGCCGATTGTAAATGGCTGTAGGTAAATTAAATAAAAGACAAACAACGTATAAAACGCTATAACATGGCTAATGATTTTTTTCAGGGATACAAAGGAAGATCACTTGAAACACTAAAGAAATATAACGTAAGAGTTTGGGGACAAGCAGAGATTGTTACTACTCGTGGTACTTTTGAAGGAACTGTTTTACCTCGTTCTGAGAATGATGACGACTTACATATTGTGATAAAAATTTCCACAGGTTATAATGTAGGTATTGATATTCGTACTGTAAAAACAATGAAGGAAACAGGTTATAAAAAGGCAAATTATAAAATTCCTGAAAAGGAATTCCCATTTACGGCCGGTCAACCTGATGTAAAATTGTTAGGAACGGGCGGTACTATTGCATCTCGGCTTGACTATAGGACAGGTGCGGTTATTCCGGCTTTTTCGCCGGGTGAATTGTATGGTGCTGTCCCCGAGCTAGCTGATATCTGCAATCTTACTACTGAAAAAGTGTTTGCTGTCTTTAGCGAGAATATGGGGCCCAACCAATATAAGCAGTTGGCTATATCAATCGGAAAGGAAATAAATAATGGAATTGATGGAATTGTTATTGGACACGGTACAGATACTTTGCATCATACGGCTGCTGCTCTTTCATTTATGATACAGGATTCGCCGGTGCCAATTGTTTTGGTTGGTTCGCAACGTTCATCCGACCGGCCTTCGTCTGATGCGGCACTTAACCTTATTCATGCTGTTTATACTGCCGGCCATGCCGACCTTGGTGAGGTTGTCGTTTGCATGTTTGGCCCTACATCAGATGAATACGGATTCCTGCATCGAGGTACAAGAGTACGTAAGATGCACTCCTCGTACCGTTCTACATTCAGAACAATTGGCGATACCCCTTTGGCTACAGTTACAAGGAATGGTATTACAATGATAAAGAAAAACTTTAACCATAGACGTAAAGATAAGAAAGTAAAAGTACAAGCGTATTTTAAAGAAAAAGTTGCTATGGTTTATTATTATCCCCACATGAAACCTGATATTTTTGATTCCCTCATTGATAAGGGCTATGAGGGTATAATTATAGTTGGAACAGGTTTGGGACATGTAAACAAAGAGGTTTATCCTGCACTCGACAGAGCAAAAGAGAATGGCATTCATGTATATATGACCTTACAAACTATTTGGGGCTATGTTCATATGTTTGTGTATGATACAGGTAGAGACATGATGGCAAAGGGTGTTGTGCCTGGAGGAAACATGCTACCCGAAGTGGCTTTTATTAAGTTGGGATGGTCACTTGGTATGCTTGAAAACGAAGAGAAGAAAACAGGTAAAACTTATACAAAACAAGAGAGATTTGATTATGTGAAGAATCTAATGCTAACTTCGATTAATGATGAAATAACCGAAAGGGAACCTTACAATGGGTATTTGGTGTATCAAGGTGGTGTCCCGGAAGTTGAAGAATTTATCAAGAAATTTAGAAAATAGCTCTTTCGCAGTTTACATTTATCTATATTTTGATGCCGTTTATATTATTAATGCGTATATTTGGTTATTATTATCAAACTGCTTTAATATACTTGCAATAAAATACTAATTTTGACATTATTAAGTAGAATAACTAATTATTAATAAAACACATTTACCAATGAAAAAAAAACTATTCCTTTTTGTATTGGGGATTGTAGCAATTGCTTTTGTTTCATTTTCGCAAGATGAAGCTCGATTATTACGTTTCCCTGCAATACATGGTAATCAGATTGTATTTACCTATGCCGGTGATTTATATACAACAAGCACACAAGGCGGCATTGCCCGTAAATTAACTAATGATATTGGTTACGAGATGTTTGCAAAGTTCTCACCCAATGGTAAGCAAATAGCTTTTACCGGTCAATATGATGGAAATACAGAGGTTTTCCTTATGCCTTCACAGGGTGGTGAACCTAAACGTTTAACCTATACGGCAACCCTTCATCGCGATGATATTTCAGACAGGATGGGGCCGAATAATATTGTTATGTCATGGACTCCTGATGGTAAAGATATCATCTACCGTTCAAGAAAACAATCATTCAACTCATTCGTGGGGCAACTTTTTAAAGTATCTAAAGATGGCGGTTTGTCTAATGAATTACCATTACCTTCAGGTGGATTTTGCTCTTATAATAAAAGTGGTACCAAGCTGGCGTATAATAGGGTAATGCGTGAATTCCGTACATGGAAATATTATAAAGGCGGTATGGCGGATGATGTCTGGATTTATGATTTTAAGACAAAAAAAACCGAGAATATTACAAATAATATTTCTCAGGATATTTTCCCGATGTGGCATGGTGACGAGATATATTTCTTATCAGACCGCGACCGTACAATGAATATGTTTGTGTATAATGTTAAAACTAAACAAACCAAGAAAGTAACAGATTTCACCGAGTATGATATTAAATTTCCAACTATTGGGGATGATAAGATTATTTTTGAAAATGGAGGTTTCTTATATGTTTTTGATATTAAAACTCAGCAGCAGAACAAAGTAGATATCCAAATAGCTAATGATTTTACAAGCGGCAGAAACGAAATAATTGATGCCTCAAAATATATTCGAAGCATTGATTTATCTCCAAATGGCGAACGTGTTGTAGTAAGTGCTCGTGGCGATATTTTTTCTGTTCCTGCTAAAAAAGGAATAACAAGAAATTTGACTAAAACCTCAGGTGCCCACGACAGAGACGTAGAATGGTCCCCAGATGGGAAATACATTGCATTTATTTCTGATATGAGTGGTGAATTTGAGATTTACATCATGAAACAGGACGGAACGGAAGCACCGGTTCAGATAACCGAAAATGCCGACACATATAAATACTCATTCAGATGGTCGCCGGATAGTAAAAAGATTCTTTGGGGCGATAAAAAAATGAGACTTCGCTATGTTGATATTGAATCACGAAAAGTAACATTAATTGAGAAATCACCATTATGGGAAATTAGAGATTTCGCATGGTCGCCTGATAGCAAGTGGGTTGCATATACTCGTCCTGCTATTAATCAAATGAACAGAATTTGTTTGTTCGAACTAGCCACCAGCACAGTTACTGAAGTTACAGACAGATGGTATACTTCGTCGGAACCGACATTCAGCAACGATGGGAAATACCTGTTTTTTACCTCAGCACGTCACTTTAATCCAACATACAGCATGACAGAGTGGAACCATTCTTACAGCGACATGTCGGGTATTTACTTTGTTACTCTTGCAAAAAAAACAAAATCACCTTTAGCACCTGAAGATGATGAGGTAAAGATTGACGAAGACAATAAAGATGATAATAGCAAGGATAAGAAAAAGGATGATAAGGAAAAAGCCAAATCTATTGTTATTGATACTGACGGGATAGCTGATCGTATTGTTTCCTTAAATTTAAAGGCTTCAAATTATTGGAACCTGAATATTGTTGATGGGAAAGTTTATTATAATGAATATTCGAGCAAAGAGAAAAAATCATACTTAAAAATGTATGATCTCAAGAAGCAAAAAGAATCTGTACTTGGCGAAAGCATGAGTTACACTATATCAGCAAATAAAAAGAAAATGTTGGTAATGGAAGGCTCATCAAGATATATAATTAACCTTCCTTCATCTAAAATATCTTTATCTAAAGCCATCTCATTTAGTAATATGAGTATGAAAGTAAACAAAAAAGAAGAATGGAATCAGATTTATAATGAGGCATGGAGACAAATGCGGGATTTCTTTTACGACCCCGGGATGCATGGTCTTGATTGGCAAAAAATGCACGATAAATATGCTGTTCTTTTACCTTATGTTGAAAACCGTGCAGATCTGAATTATTTAATAGGTGAACTAATAGGTGAACTTAGTATTGGTCATGCTTATGTAAATGGTGGCGACAGACCATTGCCAAAGAGAATTAAAACAGGACTACTTGGAGCTAAGATTAGTCGTCATTCATCAGGTTATTATAAAATTGATGAAATAATAAAAGGTGCAAACTGGGAAAAATCGCTTCGTTCGCCTCTTACCGAGATTGGTGTTGATGTGTCAGAAGGCGATTATATTATTGAAATTAACGGAGTGCCTACAAACACTATGGATGATATTTATTCAAGTCTTGTGGGATTGGCCAATAAAGAGGTTGCTATTAAATTTAACTCTAAACCAAGCCAAGACGGAGCACACACTTCAATCGTAATTCCTATTGACGATGAATCTGCTTTGTATTACTATAACTGGGTTGAGGGAAATATTAAAAAGGTAAATGATGCCACAGACGGACAGGTTGGTTATATTCATATTCCTGACATGGGACCCGAAGGACTTAATGAGTTTGTAAAGCATTTTTATCCACAGCTTGATAAAAAGGCTTTAATTATTGACGACCGTGGCAATGGAGGAGGAAACGTTTCGCCAATGATAATTGAAAGATTACGCCGTGAGATAACACGTGCAAATATGGCAAGGAATGTTACTATTCCCGGGCAAACTCCAAGACAAATGTTGCTCGGACCAAAGGTTTTATTAATTAACAATTATTCGGCTTCCGATGGCGATTTATTCCCATATTCATTTAAAAAGCATCATCTTGGTAAAGTAATAGGCGTTCGCTCATGGGGTGGTGTTGTCGGAATTCGTGGTTCTCTTCCGTTTATTGACGGTGCCGATTTGCGAAAACCTGAGTTTGCCTCATACTCATCAGAGGAATCGAAGTGGATAATTGAAGGACATGGTGTTGACCCTGATATTGTGGTTGATAACGATCCTGCTAAAGAATATGCAGGTGAAGACCAACAACTTGAAAAGGCAATTGAAGTTATTTTAGAAGAGCTTAAAAGCTTTAATAAAAAAATTCCGCCAATTCCACCATTCCCTGATAAAAGTAAATAATCATATATTTAAAAGATAATTGAAGCCGGTAATTTTGCCGGCTTCTTTTGTTTTAAGCTGCATTATCCTCCAAAGCTGTATTGATGTTTTATATTGAGTTTAGCTTATTACAACTTATTTAGCATTGAATTAGATTTTGAAATTTAGTTATTTTTTTATACTTTTATTACAAGCTAAAAGAGTTGTTTCGTTACTAATAAAAATGGAGGTTTATTATGGGTGATTTGTTATTAAAATATTTTGGAAAGAGAATGAATTCTGAGGGTAAGTTGACATATAAGCGTAAACGTTTGGGACCACTGGTTACAATATCACGTGAGTTTGGATGTCCGGCTAAACAGATTGCCGAGAAATTGTCCAAAGCTTTATCTGTCGAGTTTGGTGAAGAATGGAACTGGATTAGTAAAGAGATTATGGAAGAACTCTCAAAAGAATTGCATCTTAATCCTTCTGTAACCAAAGATTTAAGTAATTATGAAGATCGCAAGATAAGTGATTATATTGCTCTTTTACTTTCATCGGATTATTATCCGGGTGAAAGCAGAATTAAAAATACCATGGCTGATATTATTATGTCTTTTGCATATCAGGGAAATGTTGTTATCGTAGGAAGAGCAGGCTATTTAATTACTCAACATGTTCTACATGCCTATCATGTAAGACTAGTTGCTCCATATGATTGGCGTGTTGATAGAATTGCCGAGACACGAAAATTATCTTACCCCGATGCAATGAAATACGTAAATGAGATAAGCAAAAAGAGAGAGCAATTCTTAAAGTTTTATTCAAACAAGGGTACCAACGAAGATATTTTTAATGATGAGTTTGATACCTCAATTTTAAGCGACGAAGAAATTGTTGTTAAGATTGTTGAAAATATAAGAGAAAGAAAGGTGTTCTAAATTATTTTACTGTCCGGTTGAAAATCTTTCGGGATGTTTGGGTGAGTAACCGGAATAAAGACCCTGGATATATTTCATGTCGGACTTAATATCATCGGAGGGAGTAAATTTTGTAATAAAACCCATTTCTTTTTTAGCGTAATCAACAAAACCTACATATATTGGGACATTTGCCCTTTTTGCTATGTAAATGAATCCCTTTTTCCAGTTATTAACTTTTTTTCGAGTTCCTTCAGGTGTTATTGTAAGTTGAAAACTTTTTGAATTCTTAAATCTCATTGCAACTTTGTTTACCATGTCATTTCCCGGACTTCTGTCAACAGGAATACCTCCCATGGCTTTAATAATATATCCTAAGGGAAAGAAGAAAATCTCTTTCTTTATTAAATATTTTGACTTTATACTAATAGATGAGAAGAACAGCCATGCAAGAAGAAAATCCCACATGCTTGTGTGTGGACCAGCAATAATTACACATTTATCTTCTATTTTTGGAATTGGTGTCAGTTTCCAACCAATAAGCTTTATTATAAAACGACTAAAATATTTTAACATATCAATCTAATATTAACCTCGACAAAATTAATTGAATAATTGAATTTTCTTGAATCAAAATTTTTAGAAGTTCCCTTAAGTATTGTCGGCTTCGCTTGGTGCGACACCCACTTATGGTGAGGGCAATGCCATAAGTCCTGTACAAGATATCTTTATGCCCTGCAAGAGCATTTTTAACTTTGCTTATCTCGTAGCTATTCTCGTTTTGGGAATCGACATCTGTTTCATACGAGTTTTTACCACATAATAAAC
>JANTGP010000123.1 GCA_024762835.1 Bacteroidota bacterium | reverse complement strand
TTTATAACAAAAAGCCCTTTTTTTAACCCCCCTAAATCTATTTATTTTTTACCTGTTATGGATATAAGACCTAATAAATTGAAATGGTTGTCTGTAAAGTGTTAGAAAATAACAATTTCTATTTAATTTATATTCAATATAAATAATGAAACATGTATATATAAATAATTAGAACCGGAATTTAGACCAATCGGTCTATAGTTTTATATTTTTTTGTACCTTGCAGGCGAATTTTGTAATCTATATTAAGCAAATGAGACAAATAGTTATAATAGCGATACTTACTTCATCAATTATTGCACTGCTGTTTTTCTTATCAGCTATTAGTTCAATTGTCGAAAAAGAAAGGCGGGCTGCAATAATTCTATTCTTTTTATCACTTCTATTTGTAAGCAAAGTATTCTTCTTTTTATTTTATAGTGGGCAATGCTTAAATTTATTTGCCTTAGTTTATATGATATTTTTATTTTCAGTTTTTGTGATATTATTCTTTCCAATAAAGAAAAAAGGTGATTTTATATGGCGTGAGCCTAAAGATAGAGTTGATGAGCGAGATATTGTTTTCTCAAGATACAAATTAGAACCCGGCAGCGAAAGATACAAAGATTATTACCGGAGAAAAGCTGAGAATAAACAGTTTGATGATCTTAGTCGAAGCCGCCCGGGTTTATTAGGTAAAGCATCTTTAAAGTATCAGGTTCCGAGTTTTGTTTCGGCTGATACTAATTTTAAAATTATTGAACATTTAATTCCTTTTGTTGATGGGAGAGTGGCTGATACTAAGCAGATAACCTCAGCAGATAAGTTATCGGAATATGTAAAAAACTGGACAAAACAGCTTGGTGCACATAGTGTTGGCATTACAACTCTAAAAGATTATCATAAATATACTCATGTTGGACGTGGGGATGATTATGGCAATGAGGTTTCGCTTTCGCATAAATATGCTATTGCAATTACTTACGAGATGAAAAAGGAGATGATAGATACGGCACCCAATGGCTCAGTAGTAATGGAATCGTCTCAGGTTTATCTTAGTGCCGGTACTATTGCATTACAATTGGCTGATTTTATTCGGGGTCTTGGTTATTCAGCCCGTGCACATATTGATTCAAACTACAGAGTAATTTGTCCTTTGGTAGCAAGAGATGCAGGTTTGGGAGAAATAGGAAGGATGAGTTTATTAATTACACTAAAATTAGGAACTCGCGTACGAATTGCAGTTGTAACAACTGATATTGAATTAATACCCGATAAAGTTCCTGACAATGCTTATATACTGGATTTCTGCAATATCTGCGATAAATGTTCCGTTAATTGTCCCACTTCAGCCATACCTTCGGGTGAGCGAATTAATGAATCAGGCATAAAGAGGTGGAAGCTCAATGCTAATGCATGTTTTTCTTTTTGGACAATTAACGGAACAGATTGTGGGAAATGTATTAGTATATGTCCTTTTTCTCACCCCAATAATGTATTGCACAATTTTATACGTTGGGGAATAAAAAACAACTATCTCTTTGCAAGGCTGGCCAAAGTTCTTGATGATATTTTTTATGGAAAGAAACCAAAGAGCCGTAAAATACCGGATTGGGTAGGGGTGAATAATTAGAACCCACTCTAAAAACATACTATGATTAAATTTTATATCAAATAGTTTAAAAATCATTCTTTAATTTCAAAAATCCTTTTAGTTTTGTAAAGCAATTAAAATTGAATTTTATAAACGTAAAATACTTAATAATATGAGAAAACATATTTTTAATGCAGGCCCTTGTATCTTATCTGATACTGCCCGCGAAAACACTGCAAAAGCAATAATTGACTTAGATGGAATTGGACAATCCATAATGGAAGTTTCGCACAGAAGCAAAGAGTTTGTTGCTATCTTTGACGAAACGGTTGAGCTTTTTAAAGAGGTGCTTGGTATTCCCGATGGTTATTCCGTTTTATTTTTAGGAGGTGGTGCAAGTACACAGTTTGCAATGATTCCTTTTAATTTTCTTAAAACAAAAGCCGCTTATTTGAACACAGGAACATGGTCGACAAAGGCAATAAAAGAAGCAAAATTATTTGGCGAAGTAAATGTAGTTGCAAGTTCTGAGGATAAGGGATTTAACTATATTCCAAAAGATTATTCTATTCCGGAGGATATTGATTATTTTCATATTACAACAAATAATACAATAAAAGGAACTGAGATACATGAGGATATGGATTCACCTGTACCCTTATTTGCTGATATGTCATCAGACATCTTAAGCAGACCTGTTGATGTCGCAAAGTATGATATGATTTATGGCGGTGCTCAGAAAAATTTAGGTCCGGCAGGTGTTACCTTTGTTATTATTAAAGATGCTTTACTGGATAAAGTTGCAGACAGAGCTATCCCAACAATGTTAAAGTATAAAACTCATGTTGACAAAGGCTCTATGTTTAACACACCTCCCGTAACACCTATATTTGTTGTTCGCGAAACACTCAAATGGCTTAAAAGCATTGGGGGAGTGAACGAAATGTATAAATTGAATAAAGCAAAAGCAGAGCTTTTATATAATGCTATCGACGATAGTAAAATGTTTGTTGGAACAGTTGCTAAAGAAGACCGTTCGCTAATGAATATTTGTTTTGTACTAAAAGATGAATACAAAGAAAAAGAAGCAGATTTTGTTAAATTTGCAGGTGAAAGAAATTGCGTTGGCATAAAAGGACATCGCTCTGTAGGCGGATTTAGAGCTTCTTGCTACAATGCACTTAGTATTGATAGCGTTCAGGTTCTTGTTGATGCAATGAGAGATTTCGAGAAAGCTAATTTATAGTTTTTATATAAAATTGTTAACTAAATAAAAATAAATATCATGGCTAAAGTATTAGTTGCTACTGAGAAACCATTTGCTCCTGCCGCTGTAGATGGTATTAAAAGTGTTTTAAATAATGCAGGATTTGAACTTGAGTTACTCGAGAAATATACAGATAAAAACGAACTGTTAAAAGCTGTTGCCGATATTGATGCAATGATTATCAGAAGTGACAAAGCAACACGTGAAGTAATTGAAAATGCACCGAAATTAAAAATTATTGTTCGTGCCGGTGCAGGATTTGATAATATTGACCTTGCAGCTGCTACCGATAATGATGTGGTAGCAATGAACACACCGGGACAAAACTCAAATGCTGTTGCCGAGCTGGCTTTGGGCATGATGGTTTACATGGTTCGTAATAAGTTTAACGGAAAATCAGGTTCTGAGTTAAAAGGAAAGAAACTTGGAATTCATGCTTATGGACACGTTGGTAGTTTGGTTGCTAAGATTGCCATGGGATTTGGAATGGAAGTGTTTGCTTTCGACCCATTTGTGGCTGCAAGTGACATTGAAAAAGACGGTGTTAAAGTATTAAACTCTGTTGAAGAACTTTATAGTGAGTGTCAGTTTATCTCTTTGCATATTCCGGCAAACGATAAGACAAAGAAGTCTATTAATTATGATTTGATGATGAAGATGCCTAAAGGGGCTTGTTTGGTAAATACTGCACGCAAAGAAGTTATCTTCGAAGAGGATTTATTGAAAGTTTTGGCTGAGCGTCCTGATTTTAAATATGTATCGGATATTGCACCCGATTGTAAAGATGAAGTTATTAACAAATTTGACGGACAATCATTTTTTACACCCAAGAAGATGGGGGCACAAACTGCCGAAGCAAATATTAATGCAGGTATAGCTGCTGCTACTCAGATAGTAAAATTCCTCGAAGAAGGAGATATTACTTTTAAGGTTAATTAGTAGCTGTCAATTTAGATATATATTAAGAAGCTGTGAGATATTCTTACAGCTTCTTTTAATTTGGATAGATTTAGTTGATAGTGTTTATGATTTTATTATTTCAGGATAGCTTTATAATGAAACAACAAGTATTTCTAAAATCAATAATTGTAATTAAATTTGCCGTCCGATAAATAAAGTGTTGAATTAATTTTGTTGAAAATAATATATAGACTGATGAAAAATATTAATTGGCTTAAAATATCATCAATTACAGCTGTAATAGGCTTGGTATTAATATCACTATTTACCTTTACAGCATTCTTACGTCATTTACCTGATTTTAAATTATCACTTACACTAAGTTTTTTAATTAGTCTTATTTCAACTGTATCAGCAATATATTATTTTTCGAAAACCAATTACGGCGATAAAGATGAAATAAATAATAATAAAGAATAACGATAAAAATTGTAGAAACATGGCAACTGTAAAGGCATTTAAAGGATTACGCCCACCAAAGGAGATAGCAAAAGATTTAGCCTGTCTTCCATACGATGTGATGAATACGGCTGAAGCCAAATCAATGGCTGCCGGAAAAGAATATTCTCTTTTGCATATTACTCGTTCTGAAATTGATTTACCCGAAGGAACCGATGTTCATTCTCAGGCAGTATATGACAAATCGGTAGAAAACTTTAAGAAGTTTAAAGAAAAGGGCTGGCTTGTTCAGGATAAGGAAGCTAAGTTTTATATTTATGCTCAAACAATGGCCGGTCGTACTCAGTATGGTATTGTGGGAGCTGCTTCAGTTGATGATTATTTGAATGGTATTATTAAGAAACATGAGCTCACCAGAAAAGAAAAAGAAGAAGACCGCATGATTCATGTTCGTATAAATAATGCGAATATAGAGCCTGTATTCTTTACTTATCCTGCTGTTGATGAGATAGACCAAATTGTTTCCGATATTGTTAATAATCAGGAAGCTGAATATGATTTTGTTGCTGAGGATGGTTTTGGTCATCATTTTTGGGTAATTAACGATGATGCAACAAACAAAAAAATTGAAGAATTATTTGCCCAAAAGGTACCTTATACCTATGTTGCTGACGGTCACCATCGGACAGCTGCGGCAGCCTTGGTAGGAGCAGAGAAACGCAAGGCAAATCCGAATCATACAGGTAGCGAAGATTATAATTATTTTCTTGCAGTTCACTTTCCTGATGACCAACTGAAGATTATAGATTATAACAGAGTTGTAAAAGACCTTAACGGCAATACTGCTGTTGGATTGATTGAGAAGCTCAAGGAAGATTTTTATGTTAAAGATGAAGGAACAGACATATTTAAACCTTCAGCCTTGCATGAATTCAGTTTGTATATTGATGGCAAATGGTATTCGATGAGAGCAAAAGAGGGAAGATACGATGATAAAGATCCTATTGGTGTGCTTGATGTTACTATCTTGTCGAATCTTGTTTTAGATAAGATATTAGGCATAAAAGACTTGCGAACAGACAATAGGATAGATTTTGTTGGTGGCATTCGCGGACTGGATGAGTTGAAAAAGAGAGTTGATAGCGGCGAAATGGCTGTTGCTTTTGCTCTTTATGCCGTATCGATGAAACAACTTATAGATATTGCAGATTCAGGTAATATCATGCCACCAAAAACTACATGGTTTGAACCAAAACTAAGAAGTGGTCTGGTTATTCATTCCTTAGTATAGTTTTTATCAGATTAGTGTAAAGATGATTAAATCGCAATTAGAATAAAAAAAGCGGATGTTTCAGTTATGAGACAGCCGCTTTTTTTATCCGGTAAAATGAAACAATTTAATTCATCAAATTCCAGAGTTTATCTTTAAGTTGAACTATCCCAAATCCGGTAATAGAAGAAATAAAGATATAATCAATATCAGGTAAATCTTTTTCAATTTCCTCCATCAATTCCCGGTCAAGCATATCAGATTTTGATATTGCCAAGAGTCTTTTTTTGTCAAGCAATTCAGGGTTATATTGTTTAAGTTCGTTTACAAGTATTTTATATTCCTTATGAATATCATCGCTATCGGCAGGAACCATAAAAAGTAAGATTGAGTTTCTTTCAATATGCCTGAGAAATCGAAGTCCCAGCCCTTTACCAAGATGAGCTCCTTCAATAATACCCGGAATATCAGCCATTATAAACGATTTATAGTCTCTATACGAAACTATACCCAAGTTAGGAACCAGAGTTGTAAAATGATATTCAGCAATCTCGGGTTTTGCAGCGGAAACAACTGAAAGTAAAGTAGATTTCCCTGCGGAAGGAAAACCAACAAGACCAACATCTGCAAGAACTTTTAACTCTAGAATACTCCAAGCTTCATCACCATCTTCGCCGGGTTGGGCATAACGAGGTGTTTGATTGGTTGAGCTTTTAAAATTAGTATTTCCCATTCCGCCTCGTCCGCCTTTTGCCAATATCTTTTCCTCACCATGAGTAGTTATTTCAAACAATATCTTACCTGTATCGGGATTTCTGGCAATCGTTCCCAAAGGAACATCAATAATAACATCCTCGCCATTGGCACCTGTACTGTTACTACCTGCACCGTTACTACCGTTTTTTGCTTTTAAATGTTTTCTGAAGCGAAGATGAAGTAAAGTCCACATTTGCTTATTTCCCCTAAGAATGATATGTCCGCCACGACCACCATTACCACCGTCAGGACCGCCAAATGCAGTTCTGTTATCGCGAAATAAGTGAGTCGATCCGCTACCACCATGGCCGGCTTTGCAGTGAATCTTTACATAATCAATAAAATTATTATCTGGCATGTTTCATTGCATTTTCAACTGCTTCCGACAAGAGGGCAAACACATCATCCTGAGTCCCCATCCCGTCTACTGTTTTACACTTATTGTGTTTATTATAATACGATGCGACAGGTCTGGTCTTATTCTCATATTCTTCAAGTCTGTCAATTATCAAGTCTGTACTAACATCATAACTTCTTGCATCTTTGGTTTTTCCTCGAGCGGTTAATCGTTTTATCAATTCCAAAGTTGGCACCTCAATATCAACTACATAAGAAATCGATGAACTGATTTTTCGCAATAATCCGTCTAAAATATATGCTTGTACCAATGTTCGGGGGAAACCTTTAAAAATAAAACCATTGGTTTTTAAATTCTTTTTAATTTTCTTCTCAATCAGCTTTATTACTATTTCGTCAGGAGCAATAGTACCTTTTTTCATATAAGGTTCTACTTTTTTCCCAATCTCTGTTTGATTTGCGATTTCTTTACGCAACATGGCACCTGTAGAGATATAGGTCAGATTATGTTTTTGGGCTAACAATTTACCCTGAGTTCCTTTACCTGAACCCGGAGGTCCGAATAATACAATATTTGTCCAAACCTTTTTTAATGAGGCATCAATAATTTCAGTAAGCTTTTTAAAAATATCCTCTATCTTTCCTATTCCTTCTACAGGATGATACAGCCCTTTTTCTTTATAGAAGTCAGCAACTATAGCAGTTTTTGTTTCATATTCGTTAATACGTACATTTATAACTTCCTCGGTATCATCTTTTCGATTCTCAATTTTTGCTCTTTCGAGTAATCTTTTCTTTAGTTCGTTAACAGGTACTTCCAGACTTAACATACAGGTTAAAGAAGTATTTAAGCGCTGCAATAAACCCTCGAGGATATACGCCTGAACAAATGTTCTCGGGAATCCGTCAAATAAAAAGCCTGTTGCATCTTGATTAGTAATAATTTTACGTTCAATAATCTGTACTATCAGCTCATCGTCAACCAGACCACCCGTTTCAATAATGTTCTTGGCTTTTATTCCAAGATCTGTCTTTTCTTTAATTTCAGCTCGAAGTATATCTCCCGTTGAGATATAAACCAGATTGTACTTTTCAAGAATAAGTTTTGATTGTGTACCTTTACCGGCTCCCGGTGGTCCGAATAGAGCAATGTTTAGCATAGTTTAAAGTATTTGAGTTATTATTTACTTAAAATAACAGATGAAAAATTAAATTGTTTAGCTTTTTAAAGTATAAATTTGTTTAAGATTCCTGCCATAACCATCATAATCAAGGCCGTATCCTACAATAAAATCATTTGGAATTTCAATACCTGCATAATCAATCTTAATATCTTTTGTATAGGCATCCGGTTTAAACAAGAAAGTTGCTATTAGAATTTTCTCCGGTTCATATCCTTTAAGCTGACGTATAATATTATCAAGCGTATGTCCTGTATCAACTATATCTTCAATTATTATTACAGTTTTTCCTTTTATATCTTCGTTTATTCCTATAAGTCTTTTAACATTACCCGAGCTCATAGTGCCTTGATATGAGGCAACTTTTACAAATGTAATCTGACAATCGATTGTGATATGTTTAAATAAATCGGAGGCAAACATAAATGAGCCGTTAAGAATGCCCATGAATAGTACATCTTTGCCTTTTAAATCATTATTAATATTTTCAGCAACAGCTCGGACTGCTGTGTTAATTTCCTCTTCACTGATTGATAAAGAAAACTCTTTGTCAAGTATTTTTACTTCTTGCATATTTCAATTTGTTTAATCATATTTACAACTTTGCGAAAATACAAAAAAAAAGCATTTAGCCGATATATATTAAGATATTGGCAAACAGTATTTATTTAATAGATTTTTTATTATGAAACCTATAGTAAGCATTATCATGGGCAGCACATCGGACTGGCCTGTAATGGAAAAAACAGCAGTGTTTTTAAATGAAATGCAAATCCCTTTTGAGGTAAACGCCTTGTCTGCTCACCGTACACCTGAGAAAGTTGAAGTTTTTGCCCGAACAGCCGAAGAAAGAGGTATTAAAGTAATAATTGCTGCAGCAGGAATGGCTGCCCACCTTCCCGGTGTTATTGCAGCTATGACAGCATTGCCCGTAATTGGTGTGCCTATTAAATCATCATTAGAAGGAATGGATGCAATTCTGGCTATTCTGCAAATGCCTCCCGGCATTCCTGTTGCCACGGTTGCACTTAACGGTTCTTTAAATGCCGGTATTCTTGCATCGCAGATATTGGCAGGAAGTGATGCTGGTATTGCTGATAAGCTAAAGACATATAAAGAAAACCTAAAGACTAAGATTGTAAAAGCAAATAAAGACCTGGCTGAATACAAGTTCGATTATAAAACTAATTAAGCAATGATAAGTTCAACTAGTAAATGCGACATTCGGTTATTAAACAACATTAATTTATACACATTTATGCAAAATTACGAAAAAGAACGGAATCTATCCGATTGAATATCTTGGGCTAAAAGACAAAAAAAACCGACAAAAAGAGTATATTTGTCCATATATTTACTAGTTGTATGCAAACTTGAAAAGAACAACATCAACAAAGCTAATATTACTGGATTATGTTGTATGTTAATAGCAATGAAATTACCTTGATTTCAGAGTTTTACATGAAGATTCATAAGGCTTAAATAAATAAACATATGTTGAAAACAAGTAAAAATGTGAATGTTGCTTTATTTGTAATTAGTTTTATTATTACTGGAATTTCTTTGACAAGTTGTAAAACACAAAAATCGATGATTGACACTACAGTAGTTAAACAGTTAGATATTGAAAAATACCTGGGTACATGGTACGAAATTGCGCGTTATGACCATAGTTTCGAACGTGGACTCGTGGGTGTTACCGCCACTTATTCGATGCGTGATAACGGT
>JANTGP010000122.1 GCA_024762835.1 Bacteroidota bacterium | reverse complement strand
CAAATTCTTTTTAACTTATTTCAAATTATAAATTATTGGAAATCGTTTTTCTCAAAATTTGACATCTTAAAATATTGGGCTTTTTAAGGCTTAACTAGTTAAAGCTATGCAAATATATATATGTTTCATCTATCATAAATTATTTAATTAAAAAAAACTCTACGAGTATTTATAACTCGTAGAGTTTGATATCACCCGACAGGCATCGGGTTGAAATACAATTGGTATAATAACAAATGAATTAATCCCTAACACAACGTACCGAAAAACCATAAGATTTATAAAAGCAATATGCATTTAAACCACTGCTGTAATTACATAAGTTCATACAACTGGCAAAAGAATCTGAGTTAGAATTAATAGCTTGATTGCTGTAAATTCTTTTTTCTGTTGATAACCACCAATAACCTCTGCTTCCAATGTTTTTGAAATTCCCTTTTTCGTCTCTTTGTCCTCCGGGTAATGCTGTGAAGTCAGTGCTGTTTGTGGCATCTACATTTGGTAAGTCCCAGTGTGTATTACCGGCTTCTTTTAATTTAGCTCCGGCATCGTATGATGAATTAAAATAATTATATAATACATTCCATTCTAAACTGCTTGGCAGATGCCAGCCATTTGGGCAAACACCTTGTACACCACTTGGGTTAGTATTGCTGCTAACTGCATTATCGCCCATGGCAGCAGCCCATGAATATAATGCACCATAAGTGTTTGCGTTTGCTGTATCGTTATTGTAATAGCAATAAGCAGCACTTGTATTATTGTCGCCTAATGAATTCCATAAGCTATTACTTGCACGATATGGGATGGAAATTCCGCTTGCAAAATGAGTTGTTCTAAGGTTTTCTGCCATCCAACATTGGTTACCTATTTGTACAATTTTATAGGTATTACCATCGTAGTCGGTAATGGGGGCAGAGCAAGCTTCGTTAAAACTCTTTTCGTTACCATAAGCAGTACCAACATCATTTGTAACGTATGCTCTTACATAATACAAAGTGTTTGGACTTAATCCTGTAAGATTGCTTAAAAAAATACCTGTACCCGAGCCATCTGTTGTAATACTATCTTCAATAGTAGGGTTTCCGGCTGTGTTCCAACAAACACCACGGGCTATTACCGAACTACCACCATCAATAGTTACATTACTTATACATGTAGCAGAGGTTTGTGTTATATCCGAAATAGAATCTGTACTAACACTTGCAAGGGCAGCACCCTTTACACATCTAATTGAAAACCCGTTTTCTTTGCCCATATCATTATTGTAAACCATTTCATTTAAGTTATACATGCGAAAATACCAGGCATGTGATACATCTTCTTCTGAGGAAGACCACCATGTACCGACATAACCTCGCCAGTAGGAAGGTCCTTTGAAATCACGTGCTCCTCCGGGTAAAGCAGTAAAACCACTACTATTTGTAGCACCAATATTCGGGCTATTCCAATGGGTATTGCCGATTTCTTTTAGTTTACCTCCTGCTACACTTTCACCACCAAGATAATTAATTAATTCTGTCCATTCTGCTTTACTTGGCAAGTGCCAGCCCGTAGGGCAAGCACCTTGTGCAACACACGAATCGGTATTGCTACACATTTTGTTGTTACCCATAGCAGCAGCCCAGGTATATAACGCACCATAAGTATTAGCATCTGCTGTACTGTTATTGTAATAGCAATAAGCAATATTTGAGTATAATAAAGCTTCCCATGTTTTATTACTTATAATATTTGGTATAGCTAAGCCACTTGCGTAATGTGTGGCTTTTAAATTTTCGCCCATCCAACATTGATTACCTATTTGAACGGTGCTATAGCTATTATTATCGTAGTCGGTAATTGTATCGCCACAAAGTGTATCAATAAACATATATTCAATAGAAGTGCTTGTTGGTAATTTTGTTATATAATTTTGCTTTTGCCCGAAACTAAATCCCGTTTTACTCATGTTTAAAGAATATACCGGTAATGAAATTATAAACAAGCCCAAAAGACATAATGAATATAATAGAGCATTTATGTAAGAGATATTTCTAATAGTATTTTTCATGTGTTTATAATTTTGTATTTTATTGTAATTCATTAATTTATGTTTTATTATAATTTTCGGTTTCTTTATCGAAAATCTCACCAAAACAGACATTTACCATTTTTTTTACCATGGGTTAAAACCAGTAGGTGCAAATATTTCACAATTAACAATTCACAATTAATAATTAATCTTTTACGCAGCGAACAGAAAATCCAAAGGGTTGACTATTAACTATAAAAATATCAGCAATTGAGTAATTATTATATAATTGCACCCCTTTTTTTCTATTAAAACTACAACGGGCAGCTGTCCAAAAACAACTCGAATAGCTTTTGTCCTCAAACAAACCACCAATAGAACTTTTGTAACCTCCGGGCAAAGCAGTAAAACCGCTTAGGTTAGTTGCCCCTGTATTTGGTTGCAACCAATTAGTAAACCCTGTTTCTTTTAATACACCACCTGCAATATCAGGTCCTCCAAGATAATCGACCAATACTTCCCATTCAATTCGCGTGGGAACATGCCAGCCTATAGGACAAATACCTTGATTACTCCCAATTGAATCATCATAGCCATCAAAAGAGTTATCGTATTGAACAACTTCCTCCCACTCGTAAAGACCACCGTATTTTATGCAATTATTTTCATTATTATTATAACAGTATTTTTCTATAATACCATTGTCTGATTGAATTGAACCTCCGCTAACCGAATTTAACATTGTACCCGTAGCTAGATTCTCTGCCATCCAACACTGGTTGCCAATTAGTACAGTATTGTATTTTATTCCATCCTCGTCGGTTACAGTTGGTGTACCGGGGCAAGGATTACTTAGGGTTGATACTGTAATATATTCTGTTTTTGTTATTGTATCAGAACCATTATTATTTGATGCGGATAAAGAAACAGTATAAACTCCTTTTATTGTATATGTATGTATTGGGTTTTGCAGGGTTGATGTTGGGCTGCCATCTCCAAAATTCCAAAGCCAATTTGTAGGAAAATTTGATGATAAATCGGTAAAAGAAACATTAGAGCCAACAAATATTGATGAGTCTGAAGCACTAAAATTTGCGATAGGCGGATTGGCATTTGTAACAGCAACAACAACTTCATCATTATCCTGTTCACCTTCATCATCAGTAGCAATAACATTTATTGTGTGGTAACCCAGAACAGCCTCGTTTGTATTCCAATTACACAAAAATGGCGAACTGATTAATGTTTCTATTAATGAGTCGTTAACATAAAAAGCCACTTCATATAAATTCTCATTCTTATCAATAGCATTTGCTTTTATTAATAGATTAGTACCTTGCTTAACAGCGGTACTATCCGCAGGTTCGGTAATAATGCAGCTTGGTGCTATATTTCTCTTGCAGTTTGCAAATGTTATTATCAGTGTAATCAGTATTAATAATAATCGTATTGTTTTAATAATTTCCATAATGTATTCCTTATCTTATTCATTTTTTGTATAAATCTCAAACCCCTATCTAACAATAATAAATTTATTTATATAAACCTCATTTCTTGTAACAGAGTGTAACAAATAAATACCCGGTTTTAAATCAGACACATCTATATTAATAACTTTATTATCGCATTTTGTTTTTTGTATTAAACTGCCCGAAATGTTATAAATATTTAATTCACTTATATTTGAGTTTGAACTAATTGTTAATTTATCACTTGCAGGGTTAGGGTAAATTTTAATTTTGTTTTCTTTTATTTCGTTAACAGAAAAGTTTTGGTCGCCATTTAATCTTACTATGGGTGCTACTCTTAAACCATTGAACCTTTCAAATTCTCCACCAACATAATATTTGTTGTTTTGTGCGGGTATAATAGAAAAAACCCCGTGACTGCTACAGTCAAAAACATCAAAAACACATGTTTCAAAACCTAAACCATTAAACACAGTTGTGTCTAAATAACCATTTGCATCTATTTTAGCAATACTCCCTCTGTAATGTCCTTGATAATAATTAAAATTTCCTCCAATTAAATATCCGCCATCAGGTGTAGGACATATTGTATTAATAAAATTATGATAAGTAGAAAAATGAGATCCATTAAAGGTGTTAAAAGTTGTGTCGATACTACCATCAACATTAAGACGTGTTAAGCCGTAGTAGTTTGGATTACCATTAATATTAAATGTTCCGCCTACAATTATTTTACCGTTAGGTAATACAAGTAAAGGTTTTGGACCGTATGACAAAGGGCTTAGAAAACTTGAATCAATACTCCCATCGCTAATATTAAATCTGCAAATACTGTTTATTGGGTAGCCATACCATGAATAAAAATTACCGGCTGCAATAAACCTGGATTCATCGTATTTTAAAATGTAAGATAATACTTCATCAATGGTTATTGGATTAAAAACATAGTTTGTATCAACATGCCCATCGGGTTTTAGTTTTACTATTTCGTTGTCTGTAAGCTCACCTTTTAGCTTGAAACCGAAACCCGCAAGTAGAAAAGAACCATCGTTATAGCTATGTATATCATAAACATAAAAAAGAGATATATCTTCAGATATATTTATCTTCTTATCGTTGCTTAAAAAATTGCCATACACATCAGTTTTGCCATAATAGTTTATAAGTGTATCTCCAGACATTATAAATGGGAAGTGTATGGATCCACCTAAATTTATTGTATTATAATCAAAATTACCATTTTCAAATAAACGAACTGAAGAGACATTACTATAATAATCTGCTCCTGTAATAAAAACACTTCCGTTGGTATGCTCAGTAATTTGTCTAATAAATCTAAAATAAACTGAATCATCATACATGAAGTTGTAATGATATATTATGGTATCAACAGCAAAGGTAGTATCAAGGGTATAGGATTGAGAAAATGTTGTTGTATTTATAACAAAGATGAGTAAGAAAATAGTAAATAGGTGTTTCATAATATTCAGTTAAATTATTGTTTGATAAATTTTATGCCTTATATATATTGGGTTTTTATATAACTATTGAGATAATAATTATTTTATAAATAAATAAACTGTCGGCATGGCTTTTAACCACACCGACAGTATTAATATAGAAATCTATCTCGAAATAATTAATTTGCCATTAGTTAATTGTTTATTGTATTCTTTAATTTCGTATAAATAAATTCCGTTGTTAATATTTTTTGTTTCCAAAATATAAACACCTTGCTTATTCTCTATTGTAACTTTCTTAATAATAGTTCCTTTAATATCGGTTATTATTAGGTCTGCCGATGTTTCTAATAGAGGAAGTTCCCATTCGAAAACAGTAAAATCAGTAGCCGGATTAGGCGAAACCTTTAGTTTATTATAATCGTTGTTAAAATTATTAAACCTATTATGCTCTATTGTATATGATTTTGGTAATGAGTCGCCAATATGTCCATAACGTCCGTTACACATATCGTAAGCAAAACAAAGTATGTTTTGAGCTTTTGCCGAAGCAAAGCCCAATGGCTCATCAGCAATAATTTCTAACGTAGTTATTTCAGTTTCAGTCAAATCATGAATTGTTTTATTAGAATCGTTTAAACTACTCATAAATTCGTAATAATCAAAATAATTATTATATCCTATCATTTCATTTTCATTAAGCTCGAAATCTATTGGGATATCGTTTAAAACCATTTCGGCAGAGTCGAAGTATTTATACTCAATATATATATCGGCAATAGCAAAACGGTCGCTTAATAAATTTCGTATGTTGTGCCATTCAATTAAGCTCGAAATACTGTATTCGTCTTGAGAACGAGCATTAATAATAAGAGCATTTGCATTAAAATCTCGTTTAGCACTATATTTTGCCAAACCTGCTTCTAATATTGTACGCGATGTTACGGCATCCCAATTTGCTATAATCATATCTATCATATACGGCGGCAAGGTATTAGGTATATCATTTTCTAATTCATCCATAAACTCCATTCTTCTTGTAGCATCAGGGTTTGCAAGACAGATTTCGAGTAATAGGGCATCGGGTAATATGCCGGTATAAGCTGCTTCTTTAAGAGCTTCTTGAGATACATAAGGTGTAATAGCCATTAAGTGGTTACGTAAATCCCATGCATCTTGACTCCATGTTGTTTGTATGTCTAATAAAATATTTGGGGTGTTTCCATCATCCATCAATTGATTATAGTTATACAATAAATTAAGATATGCCGTTTCGGCAGAATAATAATCTGCTTCGGCATTAGATTTTGGTATATTTCCCATAGGATAATCGTATCCATCTGAAATATGAGAATAACATGTATTGGCATTTGGTACTTGATGACGTGAAACAAAAATAGGTGTAACATGAAAAGGATAATAAGGATTATTAATGTCGGCATTACCGGTATATAAGTAATTAATGGAATTTTCATTTTTATTACAGATATTGCCTTCTGGATCAACAGTATTAAAAGTAAAAATGTTACCGGCAGAAATCTCATTGTTATAATCTCCTTGATATTCACGAATACCACTTAAGAAAGGTCCTTCGTATTGATTAGTGGAAATAATATCATAATATTCTAACTCTGAAAAATTGTTGCAAAGTATTTGAAGACCCGTATGTGCATCATTTCTATTTATATCTATTGGGTTGATTGCATGTTGGATTTCTGATATATCGTTTTTATAAACTTCGTTATTATCAGATCCGGATTGTCTTATTATAATACCATAAGTTTCAAAGTCTTGAGGTGGAGCTACACTGCTTGCAACTATTGAATTTTCCTCAATCATATATCCGGTACTTTTGTCTGTTATAATTGCAATTATATGTTTTGGGTCAAGAAAAGTGTTATCAACAGCTATACCAATTTCGTTAATAATAAAATCGTTACGAATAATAACAGGGTAATTTGTGCCATTTATATCAATTCCTATTAGATTTTTTTCAAATTTGGCATCCTTAATTCTTACATTTTTAACTCCATCATCGGTTGAAATAGCTTTTTGCAAGTTATAAAAAGTTGAGCTATGTTTATATTGTTCGGGGCATTCCTCACCAGGTTGTAACCCAATGTCGCAATTGCATGAAACAATAAAACCAGCCTGATTTGCATCAATACCAATGTTTTTACTATTGTTATAAACAATAGTAGATTGTAAGTTGTCGAAATTACATTCCTTAAAATCAATACCATCAACTAATTCGAGTTCAACATGTTTGCCAAAGACTAAATTTGGGTATATATTACCAAAGTAGTCGTCATTAACCGAGAAATTACAAATGTTGAAATAGCTTATATTACGTTTTAAATTACCATTATATAAAGTATTTTGGAAAGGTCCAAATTTAACACCAATTGTATTATTAATAAATGCAGAAGAGTTAACCTGAATAATACCACCTTTTTCTGCATAAATACCAACGTCAGCATTTTCAATTTTTGAGCTATTATACATTTTAATAGCTGGCTCTTGAGAATTTGCAATATTACCTTGTGGTGAGCTATTACCTTCTAATATTACACCTAACCATAGTTCTTCTGGTTCTCCACAAATATATTGCGATGTAAGTGTAGTATTATTAAGTTTTACATAAGCCCCATTTATTGATGATGTTCCGTGTTTTAATACCATTTTAGAGCCTGCAATAAAATGAATAGTCATATCTTGAATTTCAATAGTTTTGCCCATTGGTATTTCAACGTCCTCATCAAGATAAATAATTCCATCAACACTATTAAAAGGGTTGTTACCGCAACCAGGTGACCATACAACATTAGAACCATAACTACCGGGTTGAGGAAATTCATCAAAAATATTAAGCTGATTGTTATAGTCATAGAATTGCTTAAATTCGTATCCATCTAATTGATCGGTAAAAATGAAATTCATATTATTAGTAGAACCAACAAAAGGTGCCATTGCACCTCTTGCTGTGAGGTTAGTTGAAATTAAGTTTGTATTATTTAAAACTGGATTTGATTGGCTTACAATGCCAGGTACATCAGGGTTACTTAGCGTGCAAATAGTTCCTATTACTGTTGCTGGTGCTATTGGTGGTGGTAGTGTGCCTGATAAATCAGCAAAATACATTACATTATCTTTACCAAGTTCGATTAATGAATATGAGAAATCATAAGTAGTTGTTTCAATTCTATACATAAAATCATTTTGTACATCATAGCATTTTAGCCCTGTAAAATCTCTTTGTGTTAAATATAAATAATCACCACTTTCCGTAAATTCAAAACCAATAAACATGCAATCACAATTGTATCCATTACAACCCGTCGAGTTATCATCATGTTTATTGTAATGTGGAAATCCTGTAAAGTCTTGATTAATATAGTGGTTTGTTATATTATTACCATAAGGTTGCCCGGGTATTGAAGCAAAGTCTGTTTGAATTCCTAAAGTAACAAATTTATTAGGTTCTTGAGGGTAGGCAATCAAATAATAATTTGCACCTGTTGGTTTACATATTTCTAATTCAGTATTATAATCACATTGTCCAGTAAAATAATATGAATTGTCAATATATATTTTAGCATTTTCTCTAACTATATCTGTCATTATATTCGAAACACGATAAATAAATAAAAGAGCATCTCCTTGTATAATATATAAATATTCATTTGCATTTTCGTTATATTGAGTAATACCACAATTAACATGACTTGGATTCCATGCCCAACTTGAAGTAGATTGATCATAAACCTCATCTAATATTAATTGTGGTGCAGATTTTACTATTGTTGTTTCATCTACATATTCAATTTTAACAACGTAGTGTCTAGTGTCAAATGTTGCTGTTCTATTTGTACTATTCCATAACGGACTATTTGCGTAGTTCCTTAATGTATAAAATACATAAAATTGATTTTGATTTGTACAAGGATCAGCATCGTCTGGAGGTACAGGAACAATACTTATATCTGGTTTAATAGCGAAGTACATCTGAAAGCGATTAATGTCATTATAACCATTTGCTCCTAAATCATGTAATAGTATTGTACCATAAGAAGGGTCAACAAAAGACTCACCATATTTATTGTAAATATTATTATCTACAATAAAAAATTGAATGTTTCCTTTTCTGTCGTGCACAATTTGTTGGCAGAACATTGGATACTGTCCAACATAATTTTCATCTAATAGATATAGATTGCCTCCACTCGCATCATTAAAATGTGCATCAAGGCTTGCTTCATCAAGTGGGTCGAAAGGTTGGTAAGGTGTAAAACTTGTAGAGATAGGTAATGGTGTTGTTGCACTTGTTGCACAATCTGTAAAATCCATTGTTGCTCCACTTGGTAGTGGCAGCAAAGTGTTTTGTGAAATTAAACCTCCACTGAATAAGAGTAAGGTTGTAATTATTGTTGTGGTTAAACCACTAAATATATTTTTCATAGTTTTTATTTTTATTATGTAATAGAAATATTTATTCGAATTAGAAAATAATTAAACAGTAATTAATACTTATAATGTAAAATTATTTGTATCAAGTATTACTATATATCTTGCGTTTAGTATAGT
>JANTGP010000121.1 GCA_024762835.1 Bacteroidota bacterium | reverse complement strand
ATACAGAATATAAAATTGAATCTTATCATTTCAATGGTTCGATATGGGAATCAAATATAATCTATAGTAAAAATCCTATCTCAGGTACTATGTCGTCATTAACACAGGCCGGTGTTGATTTTATTTCATGTATTATTGATCCGGCTACTAACATCTTAGCGGATGAAGAGACACATTCTTTTAAACGAGGTTTCGACGCTGATTTTAAACCCATATACATTGGTAATCCCTATGATTATCCAATTGCCTCGATAACAAGAATTGATGGTAATGGAACATCGAATACGACTCAATATACATTCGAAGATGGTGTATACGATGCAGGTATAATTACAGCCAAATATAATAAAGTAACAGTTACACCACCTGGTAATAATGGGTCTGTGGTAACATATTTTTACAATGATCTGAATTCAGATCAGGTAGAGGAATTTATATACACTGATAATTTTGAGGAGCTGGATGGTCATCCATACATCCGAATAGTAAAAGATATAAACGGGTCAAAAATTTCTGAGAAAAGATATAAGTGGCTGGTAGTTGATAAAGATGACGGTTGTGTATACTCCCGCCTAGAAACACTGACAAACAAAATTAAAAACTCGATTACAATAAAGAAATCATATGTTTATGATGATAGTGGCAGACCTCAAGAGGTTGATCTGTTTTATCCAAACAGTACCGAAGTAAAGACCAGAGCAATATATGGGTATGAAACTAACAATACGCTTGATGAGAAAAATATTTTAAATTGGAACTCTAGTATTTCGATTACAGATAGTGATTATAATAAATTAAAACATATCGACTATGAATATGATTTTGACAACCTGTTTCTAAAAAGTAAAAAATCCTGGTTCGATAAAGATAGTGATAATGATATTGATACAGGAGAGATGATCACAGCAACAGAAATAGATAAAGTCAATGAATTCGGGCAGGTAGTGCAAAGTAAAGATGTATATGGTGATGTTATCACATCTGTTGTATATAATAATAATATCCATTATCCTGTAGCTGAAGTAGTAAATGCAAATATAAATGAAGTAAGTGTTTCTTCTTTTGAACATATTCCCACAGGTATTTTCAACGCTCCGGCTGAAGATGGCCGGTGGTGCTCTTATGTGAATGGTAGTAACAGCCAGATCAAGATTGTAGATAAAATCGCTTTTACGGGTCAGCAAAGTCTTGAGGTCATCCCTGCAACCGCTTCTACCAGTACAAGTGGAATATGCTTGAAAAATGACTATCTTAGTGGCGAAAATTATTTTGAAAAGGGGAAAACTTACGTCCTTAGTGTATGGGTAAAATCAAATTATGATAAATCCTATATTGATATTTCCTATCAAGACGAAACCGGACCACATTATGGAGCTCAAAGAATGTACCATACGGGGTTGGATGGATGGGAACTTTTGGAAATTGAGTTCTTGGTCCCTGACAATCCAAATCTTGAATGGTTAAAGTTCCATCTTTCGGTTTATGGTGTTAATTCAGAACAACATGATAAATATGCCTATTTTGATGATCTCCGTATTTATCCGGTAGACGCTTATGTTACATCTTATACCTATGATCCGACAACTTTACAGTTAACATCAAAAGCAGAACAGACTCATATTCCTGTCCATTTAGTTTACGATGAAACAGGTCGTTTAACACAGATTAAAGACAATAATCATAATATTTTAATAGAAAAATCATATTTCAATAGCAAAGAAAAGCATGGTGATTTTGAGAACATTGATCCAAATTTTTCACGTAATATTAGTTATAGTTCGGAGTTAATTGATGAAAAATTTAGTAATATGGCCCCAAACTATGGTTTTGAATTAGACAATGTAAATAGCAGCACACGTCCGTCATTTTGGATAAATGATATTTATAATGCTTCAGACCAAGCATATAGCATTGTTCAGGGAGGTTTAAATAATACGCAGTGCGTTAAATTGGAGAATTCTGAAGTATTTGTATCACATCAAATTCATATACCATATGAAACATCAGAACCATTTCAAATTGATTTTGAACAAGATATTATATGGACTTGTTTTCTTGAAGGGCAGCCTAAAAGTGGAAATCCCTCACCTGATTACTTCCAAATTCGTCGGGAATCGGGCGGGAATATTGTTTATGCTACTAATTCAACTCCAAAGACTACAGAGAGTAATGTTGCAGCGGGCTCCTATTTTGCTGAAACAGCCGGTATGATGGAAGGTGATCTATGGTATAATACCAGAATTGAGGAAGACAAAACAAGTATAGTATCTGAATCTATTCCTGTCGTGGCTAGCCAGGTATACACATTATCAGGATGGATAAAAACTGGTGGCACTGGTGCAAAAGCTTACTTAGGAGTTGAGTGGCTTGATGCTGAAAAGAATCAAATATCATATGAGTATGTTGCTAGTGGAGTGAATCCACTAAACTTATGGCAGGAATACTCAGGCCAAAAAACGGCACCAGCAAATGCTATGTTTGCCCGTCTATGGGGATTGAACTATGATAATTTAGGTGGAATAGTTTATTTTGATGAAATTCGATTTTCCAAAACAAGTTCAAAAATCATATTACAACAAAATATCACAACTACATATAAAGATGGGTTTAATCGCCCGTTCCAGGTTCAAAATATCAAGTACTCGCCGGCTGACGAGGAATATAAGTTAAACATTGTAGGCGTAAGATATGATGAGCTGAGCAGAGCTGCAAAACGCTATTTGCCATTGGAAATTGCGCAATCCGAACTGACTGCAGACGACAATATGTTAAGTTTTGTCAGTGATTATGTCACTCATCTGGATACATATGAACCCTATGACACGGAAGCAGATGGTACCCCTTATTATCTGAGGGAATATACATCGGATATTTCTGGACGAGTTATTAGAGATTGTGGGCCAGGAGCCGAATATAATTATGACGGTAGTCGCCAGGTGCATTTTGATTATGAAGTAAATGACGCGAATGAAGCTCATGGATATAGTGATGCTGATTTATTGTACAAAATTATAAGTATTGATAATACTTATGGTTCAGATGCTATCGAAAATCATGTATTTAAAGATGTTTTGGGTAATGTTGTGGAATCAGTTAAAGATGTTCATGGTTTAGATTTACATACGATTTATAAATATGATGATGAAAATCGGTTAATCAAATCTTTTACACCTAAGGGGTATAAAATATATGAAGATGAGCAAAATAATGGTGGCGGTGGGCAACAGGTAATCTTAAATCCAAGTAATTTAATACTTCTAAATGCCGGACATCAAATTGAAATGGTTAATTTAACTCCAACAGATTCAAGTAAAATATCAGAAATAAAAATCAACTATACTGCCAATACTACTGCAAATCCTTCCATATCATATAGCCTGCACTATTTTACAGACGACTGGCATTTATTGGATAGTTATACATTAAGTGACACGGGAATTGAAGGTATGGTAGCCAATCAGCATTTGGTGCCTGGTGAAGCGACAGGTTTAAGGGTGACTATAGATAGTATTGAACCTTCCAGTCAGGTGGAAAGGGTTCAATCGTATCAAACGTATCAAATTTCACCAATTATAACCTATCCCACAGCCCCACCTGAATTAGATGACTTTGAATCTCAATATACTTACAATACTCTAAATCAGCTTACAAGCGAAAAACATCCCGATGATGGACTTATAGAGTACCTATACGATTTGAGTGGAAACCTGCGTTTTAAACGCGACGCTCGCTATGCATCAAACGCAATGATGCTCTATCTCCAGTATGATAAATTTAACCGGCCGGTGGAAATTGGTGAATGCAGCGATACCTATTTTACACAGAGTGACGCCGAAGGAACCCTTCCTGCTGACGTCACCGATACTGACAACGAGCTTGTTAAATATATTTACGATAAGAGTAGTGGGGAAAATGAAGACGGTCAAAATCTGAAGGGACGCTTATCAAGCAAGATGATTAAGAACCATGGTGAGTGGTATAAAACTAATTATTCCTACAATCAACAGGGGCAGGTGGAATGGATAGAACAGCACATCGATAATTTACATAAAAAGATTTATTATGAATATGGTCTTGCTGGAAATGTCACCAAAATCCGTTACAATCCGCAAGGCACAGACGCCCGGTATTTTTGGTACGAATACGGCCCTACTGGAAAGTTAACCTCTGTTTATACCAATACAGCAGAGAACAGAGCCACAGCAACTCGTGAATTAAAATATAATAAGACTGACCATACCGGCCGCTTGACACAGTTATTGTTAGGCGAAGCAGTACAAACCGTTGACTACTCCTATGATATCCATGGCAGGTTAAAAGGTATCAACGATGTGGAAGACGACCTGAATGTAGTTAACGACCGGTTTGCCATGAAATTATATCATGACGAAACAGATATGACAAACCAGTATTACAATGGTATGATTAGCGGATATGAAATTAAATATCCCCAAATTGAAGCTATGGAGGAGGATCACTATCGTTATGCCTTTTCTTACGATAAAGCATTACGCCTAAAATCAGGTGTTTTTCAGAGCCATAATGGCACATCCTGGCAAAATGATAATCGTTATAAAGTTGATAATATAACCTACGACGCCAACGGAAATATTCTCAGCTTACGGAGATATGATCAGTCAGGGTCAGTCCTGCACGACCTGAATTATACGTATGCCGAAGAATCCAACCGCCTGCTTAATACAGACGGCGACGGGAACGATTATAACTATTATGCTAACGGCAACATGCATAAAGACGTCGTAAAAGATTTGGAAATAGAATATAATTTTTTAAACTTACCGTCAAAGATTACCAGCCCCACAAGCGGAACTACGCTGAGTTTAAAACGCGGCTATAACGATATGGCCCAAAGGATATATAAAAAGAATCCTGATGGTTCCATAACCTATTATATCCGTGGCGTAGATGGAAAAGTAATGGCGGAGTACGATAAGGATGAAGAGCTAACTTTATGGCGCTTAGGAAATTTTGGTTTTATTGCCGATGATGGTGATAAATATTATTATTTAAAAGATCACCTGGGCAATATACGGGTAACAGTGGACGAGCAGGGCCAGATAGTAACTAAAGATGATTACTACCCTTTTGGCTTGCAAATGGAAGGGATGGCCTATAATACCTCCAATCCCAATGACCAATATAAATTTAGCGGTAAAGAACTGGATAAGGAACTAAATTATAACCAGTATATTTTCGGTTGGCGCGATTACGATCCAAAAATCGGCCGCTGGCATGTGAAAGACCCAATGTATTATTTGAGTATGGATCAAAATCCTTATAATTATGTTGCAAATGATCCAGTAAACATGATTGATAAGTTTGGATTGCAACATGAATATCCTGTTTGGTATACTGATAAAGGAATTTATGACGGGTGGATTTATTTTAATCAGCCAGCGCCCCCGGAACCAATATGGCCTGGTGATAATATGGATCCTTTGTCACCTGAAGTGGATGATACTCCTCTGGGTCCCGTGGATCTTCTTCCCGTAACAGCTGATGATCCCGAAACACTAAGGGAAGAAGCAAATCAAAGATGGCACGAGATGTTGCGTGCTACAAAGGCCGACTTAGATGCTTTTCAACTTGCAAGATGGGCTAGAGATGCTTCAGCTCCACCTTATAGGCAACCAGGCAGGACACCGATGAAAGGCGGATCTGCCTATAACAGAAGTAAAAAACCAACACAGGCACAAAAAAACCTTGTAGATGCGAGTTCGGGAGTAGGAATAATGTTAGGAATTATGGGTTCCTCATGGAACTCTACTACCAATTTGGCAGGTTTAGGGAATATTGCTATACAAGCAGGTACAGCGTTTACAGTGACTTCTGCGGTTTTTAAGGTAATGCTAATCGGAAATGAACATGGCTATGATAATTTAATGGCAAGGTATGACGCACAAATGGCAGTCATTCCACCTGCTGTAGGGCTTATTACTGCAAAAACTATGGGAATGATTACTACTCCAACAGGTTTTCCTGCATTCGTAATAGGAACAATTTCTGGATATATTGGATATTATAGTGCGGTGCTAATAATAAATATTTATTATGATAAACCTTACTTTAATCAACCATAGTGGTTTATAAGGAAAATATATAAATGAATTTAAAAACAACAATAATCAGCAGAATACTATTTTTATGTATCTATTCAATGTTTTTGTATGGGTTTGGAACAGTTATACTTCGAGGTGAAATAAATACTATACCTTATATGGTATTAGGCACTTCTATATTTTTTTTTATTGGTGCTCCTATAGGAATATTACTTTTATTTTCACAAAACATTTTAATTTTACCTAGTAAAATCCACTTATATTGGAAAATAGGAAACTTTGACTTTGGTCGTTATATACCAAAATTTCGAAATTATATTTTTGAGTATCGACATATAGATACTATCAATAATTTATATCCATCTTGGATTCCGTTAAATTATATTACTATTAAAGGGAAAAAAGACGGGAAGCAAGTTGGCTTCACAGTTGGTAGTTTGATCTATTGGAAGTATAAACCCGCTATATACTTAATTTCTCAACATGTGCATAGGAGTGTATTTGACCATAGTACATGGAAATTAGTTGAGGAGTACGAAAAAAAATATGGTGCTTCAAATAGAACAGGTTGATGAATTCGAAAATGGTATTAATATAGTACTGTAAATTATCACTCCATTCTATATACTTAGTTTAATATGGTTTTACTAATAAAGGGTGTTGAAACAAAACTGCATAACTAATTAAAATAAGTAGACTTAGCCATATAAATTCCTTAAATTGTAATATCGACTAAAACAATTATAAACAAGGAGTTAAATATGACTAAGTCGGCTAAATATAAAAAAGCAATTATTAGCAAACAAATAAAAAAAGAATACCCGAATTTTTCTAATATGAAAAACAAAGACAAAAAACGGATTATAGAAAACTCCTGGGAAAGTCACAACACCCCTGAAATCCTCAACAGTCAGCTAACAGCGGAAGAGATATTAGGAATACAAAATATACCTCATAACATCATAAATATCAACAGGATGCGAAGTCTGATGGCTGAATTTGGGACTAAGCGTTACTATTTGAATCCCAAAATTGATGATATTAAAGATCCCGAACTGCGTTTCCTTGAAGAACTGATTGACTGGAATTTAATAAATCAGTTGCTGGCAGATGAAAATTACACGCCGGGGAAACGCAAGATTTTCCCATTTCAGTTTTTTAAAGCGGAATTATTAAAGCAACTAAAATTTGCAGAACTGGCCTATCGTAAATATGACCCGCGCGAAATAAACAATCCGGAACGAAAAGAGAACAGAGCTTTTCTGAGATTGAAAAAAGGTGAGCAAATTACTCACGATCAACTTTCAAAATTTCGGGGGGCTTTGAATTATAACCGTTTAATCAATGTTTTAGTTTACTTTATAGCTTTATTTTTAGAAAGTAAAGGACTGGGGGACGCTTCTTTTCATGCGGTAGATTCAACAGAACTGCCGGTAAAGATTAACCCATACCCGCTGTTTAAAACAACCGTTAATGGGGAAAAGGTACGTTTTTATTCTGATATAGACGCGGATTTGGGAAGGCGCAGGAATAAAAGAGACAAGTCAAAATACATCGTTGGTTATCGTCTGCATACCTTAACGGTGATCGATCCCAAAACACAGGAAGCCTATCCGTTAATATCCGTTTTAGCGGCAGCCAATCACCATGACAGCAATTTTATTAAGGTATTGTTAAAGTTATCCAAAGCAATCGGTTTGGATGTTAAACTCATTGTGGCTGATCAGGCCTATGGCTCCGAACAGGAATACAAAGAGTTTTACGATGAATACGGTGTAACGCTTCTAAACGCTCCAAAAGAGATCGTGTCGATCCCAAAGTATGTTGACAAAAAAACTGGCGAGGTACGTAAAGATTCCATGTGCGCCTTTCCAATGGAATACATTGGTAAAGACGAACAAAAGGGCCATGAATTTCATTGCAACGCCCCGGTCGAGGGATGTCCTGTGGAAGGGGTCTGCAGCAAAATACGTTTTATTCCCATAGACAGCGGGCAATTTGGCCTTCTTCCAGTCCATCATCTCGCACAGGCTCAAAAAGCGCTGGATATGCGTAAAGTTGCGGAGCGGCCTTTTAATTTAATCAAGCATCGTGACGGATTAGAGCCCTTGCGAACCCGGGGCATAGTGAATTCAACTTTTGTGGCGCTAAGTTCAAATATCACGACCTTACTCATTGAAATCGCCGGTTATCGGAAAAAAGCTAAGAAGAAAAAAGCCGCTTAGGCAGAAAGTTTTCGTTAAACAGTTCTTTGAAATAACCAAATTTTGTGATGAGGCTTTGACTAGCCATCGGAAGACTAAAACAGGCGCAATATGATGCGCAAAACAAACTTTCTGATGAATGTTTAAAACAGAGCGAAAGAAGAACTGAACAAAATAAAAAAAATCGGAAAAACTAACAAAGGGGCAGAAGGTTCTTAAATGAAGAAAAATCTGTTTCAACACCCTTTAATAGTATTCTGTTCTGATATATAAATAGGGCATCCTTAAAAAGTATTAACATATTATAAATAATGGAATTAAATCTATAATATTTGTATATTAGTGCAAGAAAAACGGTAAGTATCACTAAAAACCCTTGCAGATGATATGATTAAATATACCAGTAGCAAACAGATTTCAATAGAAGATTTTATTCAGCCATTTGGCGGCAAACTCAGTAAAGAAAACCGCTGGGTAAAACTGGCCAACCTTTTGCCCTGGGATGAAATGGTATCGGTTTACATTAAGAGCATGTCTCAGGAAAAGGGGCGCAAAGCAATAAACCCAAGAGTGGCCGTTGGTACACTAATCATAAAGCATATCTTACGAGCCGCAGATGAGGATACCATAGAATTTATCAAAGAGAATCCATATTTACAGTACTTTCTTGGTTATGCGGAATATAGATATGAACAGCCATTTACTTCGTCCTTGTTTGTGAGCATTCGCCGCCGCTTAGGAGTTGAACAACTTCAGGAGCTTATGGATGAATTCATTGCGTATGTACGAAAAATAGAACAAAAACCATCGTTGCAGAAAAGCGGCTCAAATGAGAAAAGGGATAAGGATGATAGGGATAAAGGGCCTAAAAACAAAGGACATTTAATCGTAGACGCCACAGTTGCACCGTCGGATATTAAATATCCTACAGATTTAGATTTACTCAATGAAGTGCGAGAAAAAAGCGAAGCACTGATAGATTTGCTTTATGTCCCAGAGAAAGGAAAAGTTAAACCGAGAACGTATCGTCAAAAAGCCAGAAAAGAATATCTATCATTTGCGAAGCAACGCAAAAAGCGTGAGAAGACGATTCGAAAGGCACTAAAAAAGCAATTGGGTTATGTGCAAAGGAATTTTAAAACCATTGATAAGTTGTTAAACGAGAAAGAAGACAAAGCATTCCCATTGGCGTACAAATATCAAAAGATGTATTGGGTAATTCAGGAAGTGTATCGCCAACAAAAGCAGATGTATGAGCAGAATACGCATAAAACGGCAGACCGCATAGTGAGCATTA
>JANTGP010000120.1 GCA_024762835.1 Bacteroidota bacterium | reverse complement strand
GGCACTATTATTTAATAATAAAGCAAGTTTGTCCCGATAGCTTTCGGGACTTGTTCTGGGCACTATTATTTAATAATAAAGCAAGTTTGTCCCGATAGATATCGGGACTTGTTCTGGGCACTATTATTTAATAATAAAGCAAGTTTGTCCCGATAGCTTTCGGGACTTGTTCTGGGCACTTGTATTTTCTTAATAATGAAAGTTTGTCCCTGCACAAAACAAAACTCCTTTGAAAAATTTCTTCAAAGGGGTTTTGTTATTTTACAAAATATTTACTGTTCTTAATTTGCCGGATATGTTAATACACCTGATGTAGATAAGTTTATTTGATAACCCTCACCCGGAACCATGTCACCAATCATATTAACAAATGGTGGCCAATATACTAATCCGGCACCATTCTTTACAATAATTACACTATTTCCTAAGGTATTAATCATTTGTACTAAATCACCCTGACTTTGTCGCAAATAACCAATTATACTCCAACCGGTAGGTACGTTTATCGGAGTATTTTCCGGAACAACTGCATTTCCTTCAATCTGCAGAGTTTGGGTCTGTTGTAAACTAATTTGGTAACCCTGTCCAATTTCTATATCGCCAATCATATTTACAAAAGGCGGCCAAAACACCAATCCGCTTCCGCTCTTTACTATTATAACACTATTCATAATTGAACTAAGTACTGAATCAATTGCAGGTTCAGCCGGTTCGATATAAGTTGAGAAAATGCTCCAGCCCTGTCCAATAACAATTGTTTGAGTTTGAGTCATTACAGTTGTTAAAGAGGCTAAACCACTCATTCCGTTAGCTTCATAAAAGCCTTCATTTGGAAAGCCTTGCAAATATGTAGCAGCAAGAGAATAAACAGTATCCTCAGATGCATCCCATATTTTCCATTTAAAACTTTCACCGCTTGCAAAACCATCAACAGAGCCTGATTGTGCTCCCCATGCTGTTATAGCATTATTATTACCATCCCATTCCAAATATCCTGCACAAGCCAAAGTTCCTAGAGAATCATAAAATACTCCTATAAAATCACCTATCTCAATGCTATTACCATCAATGTCTATTGGAGTTGTACTTTGAATCAATATAGAATGGTTTGAGCCTGTGTTTGTATAAAACCAATTTGGCGATGAAGACTGAGTTAACAATGAGCTGATACCACTCATTCCATTAGCTTGCCAATTACCTGTATTGGGAAAATTCGTAGAATCATATGTGGCTGTAGCATTATATTCAATGTCTTCTGAAGCATCCCATATTTTCCACTTAAGCACTTCGCCACTAGCGAAACCGTCAACAGAACCCGACTGTGCCCCCCATGCAGTTAAAGCATCAGTATTACCTGCCCATTCAAGATAACCGGCACAAGCTAATGTTCCCAGAGAATCGTAAAAGACACCAATGTAATCGCCAATCTCAATAGCTGAGCCATCAATCTCAATAGGGATAGTATTCTGTATTAATATAGTGTGGTTAGAACCGGTATTTAAGAAACTCCACCCGGGACCAACACCGGGAACCGTTATTGTAACCTCAATTTCATCACTACCAGTACATCCACCGCTTCCGGTAACCGTAACAGAGTATATTCCGGCAGAACTAACGCTAATAGTCTGAGTTCCGGCACCCGTTGACCATGAATAATTGCTAAAACCTGCTCCTGCATCAATAGTCGTACTTTGCCCCTGTGTAAGTTGAATATCCTGACCCAGATTAACAACCGGTAAAGCATGAACAGTAACCTGCTGGGTTGCAGAGCCATTAGTTGTTGTATAGCTGATAGTAAAAGTTCCTTGACCAGCTAATGAAGGATCAAAATTATTTCCTGTAATTCCTGTTCCAGAAAATGTACCTCCCGACGGAATTCCTGTTAAAGAAACAGCTACATCGTTTATGCAGTAATCTGCATCTAGACCGGTGAAGCTCACAACCTGATACGTCCCTGAGAGGATAGTTGTTCCTACATTATCGGGGTCAAGCCATTCTTTTAGATGCTGAGAAGCTGCACTTCCGTTTGATTGCCAATGATATGAGAATTTACCATAGAAATCGGGTGAATTTGGCGATGAACAATATGAACTACCTCCGGTAAGAGTACCAATAAGAGAGCCATTTGAATTAAATATTGGCGAACCTGATGAACCGCCTTCAGTTACACCATGTCCATTTGAAGTATTTGCCCAGTAAACCTGCCAGTGAGAATTATATCCACTACCATTCCAACTCGAGGTCGTTAATGTTGAGGTATAAGTAGAAATTTTCTTAATATCACCTGAGGGATGATGTATACCTACTCCTGATGAACTTGCAACGTTATTTCTGTTCCATCCATTAAAGTAAACATTATATGATTGAGGAATATACGAATTAAATAATAATAATTTGAAGTCTGAACCACTAGAGCCCTGATTTCCACCAGAAGCTACTTTTGTACAACCTGTCATTGTATTTGACGAAGGTGAATTTGTAGGATTTGAGCATGAGCTTGATTCGAAATTAAAATAGAATATCCATTGATTATAATCACTAGTACTGGCATTATGTCCGCAATGATCAGCCGTTAAGAAGTAAGGTTCAAAATCTTGTCTTACATTATTCACTAATGAGCCTGTACACCAGAAATAGTTATTACCTTCTTTTAGCAAAATTCTGGCAACACCTTTCTTTTCATCTTGCCAGTTGTTTCCTTCCGGTGAACAATTTACATTTACCTCGCAATAATCCGAATCGCCAAAGTCATTAGCATCTTTATGGAAATAATCATTATAGCCCCTGTATACATAGGCAATTTCATAGATACTAATTCTGGCATTTGAGCTTTTATCGCCCGATTGCCAGTATTCCAAAGTCACACTCTCTCCTTGAATTAATTCTGTGGCAAAATAACCATCGCTCGGATTGTTATTACTTGAAAAAGCACCGATGACTTGTGAATGGTCTGCGTTATACAAGAATAATTTACTTCCATCAGGTAAATAAAAATCATTATAATAAACACCTAGTGCCAGTGCATTATATGACGAAAGAGTTAACCGGCAGATACTATTACCATCATTTAATTTTGTCCATGTACCTGATTCTAACACATTGATATTTACAGGTATCGATTTGGCTATTCTGTAAACCTCTTTGCCCATTTCCATGTCTTCATGTTCAACAAGGTTCATGTCAATGGCAGGTAATGAAATGTTTTTACTAGAATTTAGTTGTACAGAATTCTCAAAACTAGGTGGTATACCACCCTCACTTATTTGACTAAACAAATAAATTGAAGAAGAAATTAGAATGATAAATAATAGTGTAATTTTTTTCATAAACGATAAAGATTTAATAATTTCAAAATAATAAAATAATCTCATTAGTATATAAAGTATGCAAATGGTAACAGCAATACTTCATTTTTTAACAAATTAATTCAATTAAAAGTTTTAAATCGACAACTCCTAGAAGGAATTATTTCATAAACCGAATAATAGCAACCTCAATAAGAATAAATAAAAGAACAAGAATAATAAATATCTTCCATAGTTGCTTACCCTGTTTTATATCCTGAAGATTACTTGAGAAGCTTTCATTATCAGCTTTCAATATTTCAAACCCATTGAGTCTGTTCACTTCAATCTGCGATTCAATCTCAGAATCAGTAAAATAATCCATATCAGATTCATGCCTGTTATAGTTAAACGATACGCCGGTATATATCTTATTATCAGCAGCAATAAAGTAATTTCCCGATTTTCGGATTGCATTATCTACATATAGAGTAATATCATTTCTCATTCCTTGCTTTTCAGCAATAAAATCGAAACCACCGGTTTTGTCCTTTATGTGATATACAGAAGCTCTGCTATTATCACCGTCATTGACTTTTAGGCTTTTATCCTCGCCTATTGTATAATATAATTTTTTTTCGTCAGAACTATTAAAAGCCATATTATAAACTGCAGGCAGGAATATTGGATGTTTGCTAAAATTACTGGATTTATCATCAAGAGGAACAGCAGATATATATAAACTACCTTTCCCAAAATGCGACTGATGTAAGAAACTGTGTTTATTCATAGTAGTCAATATCTCTTCATCATTGGTTTTTGTGCGTTGCTCAAACACAAAATGACTATACACAACCGGCAAATCAAGGTTTTCTTTAATCTTACTAAAAGCATTCGAAAACACAGGGTGAGTAAAATTAACACTACTTATTTTGGTTTGTTGTGTGTCAATATCTGCAATAATATTCGTACCCATAGGAGATAACATCTTGTTGTAAGAGTCTATCTTTCCATCAATTGCAGGAAAGAATAAAACCGAACCCCCATTTGAAATATAATTTGTAATTTCTTGAATAAATCCTGTTGACAATTCTTTAACATCACTTATAATGACAAGGTTATTTGCTGAAAATAAAGAGAAGTTAATCTTATCTACGGTACTATTATTAACAATAAATGATTCATCATTTTCAAATAAAGCATTTACATACTTGTTATGAACCTTATCGGATATTGAAAGAATCTTTAGTTTTTCAACAATATTATAGCTAAAAAAGAATGTGTTATCATAGGTAATTGGATAATCGTTAATTTCCAAACGTCCGCTTATTATTCCTTTTTGTGTATTAGTATATGCAAGTTTAATCTCTGTCTGACTGTTAGCATCAATATTAAAATCGGCAAATGCTTTTAAACTATCATTTATAATAAGTTTGATAGGATTATTTGAATAAGACTCGGCTGATTTATTAACAATCCTAACAAATAATTCTTCTGCCTGATTAAACTTCCTTCCGGGATTTTCAAACCAACATGAATCAATAAATAAGTTATTTGTTTTTTGAGTAGCTAGGGGAATCAGTAAGGTATTGATATTAGAATCTTGAACAATATTTTGAAAATCGCTACTGGATTTTTGAAAATCAGAAATAATAATAGCTGTTTTTCTCCTGTTAGAAAATGTATTATCTCTGGAAATAAAATCATTCTGTCTGTTGATAATATTGCTAAGCTTCCTTACCTCCGGTCCTATCTCTAAGTTGTTTCCAAAATCAAGTAATTGGTCTCTGTTAACAAATTGCTGGAATTTTTGAGAGAAATCATTAGTAAGTAAAAAATATTTTGTTTCGGGCTTAAATGCCTTTGATATTTCAGGAAGTTTACTTTTTGCAAGTTCAAATAAATTTCCTTTAACACCATTGGCATCCATGCTAAAAGAGTTATCAATATAAACTGCTACAACATCCTCTGAAGCTTCACGCATATTATTGGCAATCGGTATGTATGGTTGAGCAAAAGCAAATACAAGACTTGCAATAGCCAATATACGGGCAATTAAAATAAGCAAGTGCTTAATTTGCAGTTTGGTTTTTGTTTCTTTTTTAATATTTTTAAGAAAAGAAATATTACTAAAGAGTACCGTTTTATGCCGGCGAAAATTAAAAAGATGAATTATAATTGGTATTGCAATAGCTGCTAGAGCAAATAAAAATGTAGGGTATAGAAAATTCATATAATTATTGTCTATCTATTTGGTTCTGATAAAACTTATTTTTTATGCAGATATTTTAATTATTAAAAAGATTGCTAAAATAATGCAAGAGCCTGTCATAAACAAGCCATTGTTTGAATAACGTAAAATTATAGTGTAAATATATTATACCTTCAGGCAAGCATTTATAGTTTCTACTCAAATTACAAATACATAACAAATACGACAAAAAAAAGACCGATATCTTGCATCGGTCTTTATAAGAATCTATTTACTCTCAAAGCTTATACAAACTTCAAGATAATTTAGTTACATCTTTTTAATAACAAACTCAGTACGTCTGTTTTGCTGATGTTGTTCTTCTGTACAAGGGACAACAACATCGCCTTCACACTCACACTCGTTAACCAACTGACTCTCTCCATATCCTTTTCCATATATATTATCAGGATTTGGGATTCTTGCCTTAATATATGCTGCGGAAGCTTTTGCTCTATTGTCAGACAAAATTTGGTTGTACTCCTTACTTGCTCTACAATCTGTATGCGAACCCAATTCAATAACCATATCTGGATATTCATTCATAATCTTCACAATCTTATCCAATTCTATTGCTGCATCAGGGCGAATATTGTATTTATCCAAATCAAAATATATTGGATTTATGTTAATAACCTTGCTTAAATCCATACCAAGCTCATAAGGTTCCAGTTTTGCCAAAATAACATACTGTCCTTCTTTGTCCAGTAATTTATCAAAGTTAATTGTTTTAGGAACATAGCCGTTTCTTTCAAAACTTAATGAATAAGAAATATTATCATTTAGACGCTTTTCGGGAAGTTGCTTCGTAAAATCACCTGACTGTGGTGTAAGAATTTCTTCACTTTCATTGGTTTGATTGTTTATTAATACAACTATAACACTATCTAAAGGTGCATCTGTATTCTTGTCGCTTACCAGGCAATAAAGTGAAATCTTAGGATCTTTTTCAAGAACTAAATCAGCAATAACAACATAATCATCAGTATGAGTATCAGCACTATTATAGGCATCAAAATAATCCTCCTTGCTTCCAGTAAGTTTGTATTGTTTATCTGCTTCTACCTCAAATTTATATTTACCATTATCCGTGGTAATAACTTTAGCCAATTCATGTCTGTTTACGTCATAAAGTTTTACTACTGTATTTGCAAGGATATTATTCTGTTTATCGGTAGCAGTTCCCTTAATTAATTTACCAAAGCTAAACGGTTTTAATAATTTAAAAGAGTAAATATCATCATCACCTTTACCTCCTTCTCTGTTTGAAGAGAAATAACCTGCCTTTTGATTCTTGTCAAGTATAAAGGCAAAATCATCCATATTTGAATTAACCGGAACTCCCATATTTACAACATCACCATATCCATCTTCAGACACCTGAACAACAAAATTGTCTAAGCCTCCAAGGCCAGCATGACCATTTGATGCGAAGAAAAGCAATTTACCATCAGCCTGAATATATGGGAATAGCTCATTGCCTTCAGTGTTTATTTTACTGCCAAGATTAATAGCTTTACCCCAGCTTCCATCTTCGTTTCTATAGGCTTTGTAGATATCAACGCCTCCATAACCTTCGGGCATATCCGAAGCAAAATATAATAACTTTCCGTCAGGCGATAAGCTTGCATGGCCAACAGAATAGTTATCGTTATTAAAATGTAATAATTTTTCATTCACCCACTCATCATCAACAAATTCTGCCGACCATAATTGTAGTCGAACAACACCGGTTGAATCAGTATTATCATAATTATCACGTGTAAAAATCATATATTTAGCATTAGCTGTAAAAGCAACCGGGCCATCGTGATATTTTTTGTTAACTTTTTTCCTGCACTTTGTTAAGTGGTTCAGCTCCATATTCTCATCAGCAGTTGCATAATAAATATTAAGGAAAGGTTTCCTATTCCAATTCCATTGTCTTACAATAGGCTCAATACCAACCCTTGTTGAAGCAAATACAATTTTATCACCATAATAAGAAGTACCAAAATCCTGTGCCGATGAATTTATATCAAGATTTTTAATCTTAAACTGTTTATTATCAATAAGCAAGTCTTTGTAATATCCTTTATTTTTTACAAACTCAGCTGCTCTGCTATCTTTATTATTTAGCTCATATAACTTACTCATCCACTTTTCAGCTTCACCATACTTTTTATTAATTAACAAAACTGCTGCATAGTTATAAATATCATCACTTAGATTGTCAGTAGCTTTTGCAAGTTGTGCATAATACTCTTCTGATTTTACAAAATCGCCAACATAATAATAACTTTCAGCCAATTGTCTTTTTATAATTAATGATTTATCTGTAATGCCCTCTAGCTTATTTATTGCTTTTGAATAAGAATATGCCTTATAATATTCCTGACCTTTAATTTCTTTTGATTTTTGGCCAATGGCCGAAAAACCTAATAATAGTCCTATTATTGATATTATTATTGATTTTTTCATTTCTCTGAATATTAATAATTAAAAATATCTCGGTGATCTAATCTTTGACTTATCTTTATATATAAAGTCATACATTAACATTATTTCATGACTTCCATAGTTGTACTTAAAAGTGCGATTCCCAAATGACCAATCATATGAATACCCGATTGCTAACTGAGGGGTAATATTTGCTCCAATAAGCACACCAAGCGCATCACCTGTTCTGTACATTAAACCTGCCCACACCAAATCTTTAAATAAAAGTGTTCCTGTAATATCAAGTTCAACAGGAGCACCATGTGTTACCTTAAGCAAAGTAGTAGGTTTTAGCTTAATATTCTCATTTACATTGAATACTGTTCCTGCAATAAGAAAATAATGTCGTTTCTCCGAAGCAATATCAGTACCTCCTGTTACAACATTAGTATTAAAATCGTTTTGCAACAACCTTGGGATTGATAAACCAACATAGTACTTATCGGTATAATAATACATTCCAAAACCAAAATTAGGTAGTAAGTGACTCTCTTCGTTTACCGAAAATGATTGGTCATTCGGGTCATTCAAAGACAAATCGGCTAAACCATTCTGTCTTATATTCAAACCAGCTTTAAGTCCAAACCTTAACGAAGATTTTTCATTCACCTTTATTCTATATGAATAATCGACATAAATAGTTTTTAAATCGGTGGGGCCTATCTTATCGGCTAAAATTGAAAGCCCCAAGCCCATATTCTCGTTATATATCGGCGAATGAAGAGTTAATGTTTGTGTTGTGGGGGCACCATTAAACCCCACCCATTGAGTTCGATGTAATCCTGTTACTGTAAGAGCATCGCGTGTTCCAGCATAGCCTGGATTTACGGCCAATGTATTAAACATGTAATGAGTAAACATTGCATCTTGCTGAGCAAAGCCAATTAATGAGCTTGCAACAATTATTAATGTTATAAATATTCTTTTCATAATATAATATTTTAAATGATTAGGATTATTATTCAGACTAATCATATCCTTTCTATCTATTTAAGTAAATATATCCTTTAATAACCTCTGATTCACCATCATTACGATCGATAATGTAGAAATATGTACCAACCGGCAGATCTTTACCTACCGATATTCCAAACATATTGGTACCATCCCAATTATTCAAATAAGGTGATGCCTCATACACTTTATTCCCCCATCTGTTATATATCAAAACAGTATTATCAGGATATTCGTCAATTCCGCGAATTACGAACATATCGTTTACATTGTCACCATTTGGTGAGAACCCTTCAGGAACAAACCATTCGGTATCCTTTATAACAGCAATTGTAACTAAAGCATCATCACATTGAGCCGGCAATGGTGTTCCATCATCACAAACTTCATATTCATATGTATCAATTCCATAAAAGTCTCCGTCAGGATAATATGTAACTGTACCATCAGAATTAACGTTAAGTGATCCATGCAATGGATTAACCGTAATACTCACAGTTGTTGGGTCTATATTTCCATCAGAATCAGAATCATTTAGCAAAATATTTGTAGTTACCTCTGTGTTTTGAGCTGTCGTGTCAGAATCATCTAAAGCAACAGGTGGGTCGTTTACCGGATTAACGGTTATTGTCACTAATGCTATATCACAAGTTACAGGTAAGGGTGTACCATCGTCGCAAACCTGATACTCATATGTGTCTGTTCCGTTAAAGTTTGCATTTGGAGTATAAGTTATTTCTCCAGTTAAAGGATTAACCACAACAGTACCGTTTGCAGGTTGAAGCAATCCGTTTATTCCA
>JANTGP010000119.1 GCA_024762835.1 Bacteroidota bacterium | reverse complement strand
CATTGCAAATATGCGGCTATCTGAAAACCTGATTCGGTTTTTAGTCGTTTACTTTCGAATATAGTCGTTTGTTTATTTTTAATCGGATAACTGTATCCGGCTAATAGCAATGAATACAGCCTATAACCTAAAGGTAAAACAAAGTTGCCAGCAAGAGGAAAAAATTCACCTCACAATTGTGTACAGTTGTTTTCTTTCAATGCTAAAGCCATTTCTAAAAACAAAAGAGCACAACTCTTGCCCTCGATCACAGAATAAATATTAACTTTACAACCAAATTATGGCAAAATTTATACAGAAAATAATAGACGAAATAACAGACCAATATCTTTACGCAGATGAAACAAATCGTCCATGGATAATTGGAAGGTTGCATATCATCTAAGAACAGAAGCATTTTGGAGATTAATTGCAAAAAAAGGATTTGAAAATACTGTTCAATCTAAGATTGCAATGAAAAGTTTTTCAAACTTACAATCTGCTATAAATTATGCTGAAATAGATATTGAATTGTATGAATTATTGAATAAAAAAAAAGAGCGAGAAATTATTAAGTTTGCTGTTTTGGATAAATATTTTTCAAATTCAAAAAGCAAATTCCCAACAGATAATGGAACTGAGTATTTAAACAATCTTGAAAATGATTTTTTAAATGAACCTTCACAGGTCTATAAGAAAAAATTATTAAAACTTGAAAACGAACTACAAAATGAAGGCTTTGAAGAAGAAAAGTTTATTAGGGGAAATATTTTTAAAAGACAAGTTCCTATTATTTATCAAAACACTTGTGCAATTTCAGGTTTGCAAATTAATGCAACCTTCAATGTTTCTTTAATTGATGCTTGTCATATTGTTCCTTTCAGTAATTCTTATGATGATACAATAACAAATGGCATTTCATTAACACCAACACTACATAGAGCATTTGACAGAGGTTTAATATCAATTGATGACAATTATTGTGTAATTATTTCTAACAAGTTTAATGAAAACAATATTGAAAGTAAATACTCAATTTATCAATTTGAAGGTAAAGAAATTTTATTACCGGAAAATGAAAAGTATTTTCCAAATTTAGAAAACTTAAATTGGCACAGAAATAATATCTTTAAATAATGCTAAGTTTACAAAACCATAATTTCCATTCTCAAATTGTTGATTTATTACAATCCGCAAGACACGCAAGTGCTGTGTACTGTAAACAAAACCGCAGATAGCCCACCCTTTCCAAGGCATAAGTTTTGGGGGGTAATATTGCACACCCCTTACATACAGTGCGCTTCAGCGTACTTCATAAATCCCGTTCAAGCATTTTTTCATACATTATATTTTAATATCTTTATAATAATTTATTTAACAAAATATACCATCATGAAACATTCTCATACAAAAATATGGGTTCATCTTATTTGGACAACAAAAAAAAGAGAAAGGTTATTGTTTAAAGAAAATGGACAGATTCTGTATAAATTCTTACTCAAAAAAGCCATAGAATTAAATGTTCCTTTTGAAAGGTTAAACATACAACCCGAACATATTCATGGACTAATTGATTTACCTGCAAATGTATGTGTTGCTGATTTTATGAAATCAATGAAAGGATCTTCTTCCAAATATATTAATGATATAAATATTTTTAATACGCATTTCTCATGGCAAAGGGGTTATGGTGCTTATTCGGTTAGTGGATCAAAAATTAATATTGTTAAAAATTATATTGAAAATCAATTTGAACATCATAAACGAAAAACCTTTTTGGAAGAATATGAAGATTGGAAAAAAGAATATGGTTTATTCGATGATTAAAATGAGTTTACAAAAACATTTCCCCCAACTGAAGTTGGAGGCTATTCTTATCCCTGATTATTCATGAGTTTAGCTTTATATGTACTAAAAATAAATTGTAATTTTAGAAACAAATTATGGAAAGATTTATACGACAAAGAATTGAAAAAGTATTTTCCAAATTTAGATAACCTAAATTGGCACAGAAATAATATCTTTAAATAATACTAAACCTACAAAATCATAATTTCCATTCTCAAATTGTTGATTTATTACAATCCGCAAGACACGCAAGTATTGCGTGCTGTAAACAAAACAATGGTTATTACTTATTTTGAAATAGGTAGAATGATTGTAGAAGAAGAACAAAATATTGAAAGAATGCGTTCTTTTTATTTGGTTTATCGAAAATCCTCGACACTGTTGAGGAAATCTAATTTTCCTATTGAAAAACAGCAGACACTGTCTGACGAATTTGAGTTGAGTTGGTCACATTATTTAACTTTGATGAGAATTGATAATGAAAACGAACGAAAATTTTATGAAATTGAATCTGTAAAAAATAATTGGAGTGTACATGAATTAAAACAAGAAACTATCTTCATATATTATTCAAGCAAACTGAAATACATTTTTGTTACAAAGAATTTAATGCTAAATTTGCAGCCTTATTTTAAAAGACCAATTGATTATTAGATATTTAAATTAACATCCAAAAAAATATTATTATGGCAACAAAAAATGTTTATACATTCGGAGCAGGTAAAGCCGAAGGTAAAGCTGACATGAAAGAATTGCTAGGTGGTAAAGGTGCCAACCTTGCAGAAATGAACCTTATCGGAGTACCTGTACCTCCGGGTTTTACTATTACTACAGAGATGTGTAATTTGTATAATGAAAAAGGTCGCGATGCAATGCTCGATTTAATTCGTAGCGATGTTGAGCAGGCAGTTAAGAATATTGAAGAATTAACAGAAACAAAATTTGGCGACAAAGAAAATCCGTGTTTGGTTTCTGTACGCTCAGGTGCTAGAGCCTCTATGCCCGGAATGATGGATACAGTTCTTAACTTAGGTTTAAATGATACTGCCGTTGACGGCATAGCAAAAAAATCAGGCAACGAAAGATTTGCATGGGACTCATACCGTCGTTTTGTTCAAATGTATGGCGATGTTGTTTTAGGAATGAAACCCGAATCGAAAGAGGATATTGACCCTTTTGAGGCTATCATGGAAGAGATTAAAGAAAGTAAAGGTATTAAGCTTGACACTGATTTCTCTGTTGATGATTTGAAAGAACTTGTAAGCAAGTTTAAAGCTGCTGTAAAGGAACAAACAGGACATGACTTTCCTGAAGATCCATGGGAACAACTTTGGGGTGCTGTTTTTGCTGTTTTCGATAGCTGGATGAACGAAAGAGCTATCCTTTATCGTAAACTTGAAAAAATACCTGATGAGTGGGGAACTGCTGTTAACGTACAGGCTATGGTTTACGGAAATATGGGAGATAATTCAGCAACTGGTGTTGCTTTTACCCGTGATGCTGCTACCGGCGAAGATATTTTTAATGGCGAATACTTAATTAATGCACAAGGCGAAGATGTTGTTGCCGGTGTTCGTACACCTCAGGAAATTTCACTCGAAGGTTCAATTCGTTGGGCTAAGTTACAAGGTATCTCAGAAGAAGAAAGAGCATCTAAATATCCTTCATTGGAAGAAACAATGCCTGAGATATTTAAGCAATTAAACAAAATTCAGCAAAAGCTCGAAGATCACTATAAAGATATGCAAGACCTTGAATTTACTATTCAAGATGGTAAATTGTGGCTGTTGCAAACACGTAACGGTAAACGTACCGGAGGAGCAATGGTTGTTATTGCTATGGATATGCTTAAACAAGGTATTATTGATGAAGAAACAGCTTTAATGAGAGTTGAGCCTAACAAACTTGACGAACTGCTTCACCCTGTATTTGAAAATTCGGCAATGGCTAAAGCTGATGTTCTTGCCAAAGGTTTACCAGCATCGCCGGGTGCTGCAACAGGACAGGTTGTTTTCTTTGCTGATGAATGTGATAAATATAAGAACTCAATTTTAGTTAGAATTGAAACATCACCCGAAGACCTTGAGGGAATGAATATTGCCAATGGTATTCTTACAGCTCGTGGCGGTATGACTTCTCATGCTGCTGTTGTTGCTCGTGGTATGGGTAAATGTTGTGTTTCGGGAACAGGCTCGGCAAATATTAATTATAAAGACAGAACAATCTCATTCGGTAATAAAACTTTCAAAGAGGGCGATTGGATTTCTCTTAATGGTACAACCGGAGAAGTTTATGATGGAAAAGTTGATACTATTGACCCTAAAATGAGTGGTAAGTTTGGCGAATTACTTGCTCTTGCCGATAAGCATTCGCGTATGTTGGTTAGAACAAATGCCGATACACCTAAAGATTCTCAGGTTGCACGCGATTTTGGAGCTCAGGGTATTGGTCTTACACGTACAGAACATATGTTCTTCGAAGGTGAGAAAATTATTGCTATGCGCGAAATGATTTTAGCTGATGACGAAGCCGGAAGACGTGAAGCTTTAGATAAATTACTACCTCTACAGCGTAAAGATTTTGAAGGAATATTTACCGCAATGCACGACCTGCCTGTAACTGTTCGTTTACTTGATCCTCCTTTACATGAGTTTGTTCCTCATGATGATAAAGGACAGCAGGAAATGGCTGAAGTAATGGGTGTTTCTGTCAAGCATATTAAAGATAAAGTAGAAAGTCTAAGCGAGTTTAATCCAATGCTTGGTCATCGTGGTTGTCGTTTGGGAAACACATATCCTGAGATTACAGAAATGCAGACACGTGCTATTATTGAGGCGGCAATGAATTTAAAAACCAAAGGAATAAATGCACATCCCGAAATAATGGTTCCGTTAATCGGTACTCTTAAAGAGTTTAAAATGCAAGAAGAAATTATTCGTGCAACAGCTAATAAGGTATTTGAAGAACGAAATGATAAAGTAGATTATTTTGTTGGAACAATGATTGAAATTCCACGTGCAGCTTTAACAGCAAATGAAATTGCCCAAGCTGCTGAGTTTTTCTCTTTCGGAACTAACGATTTAACACAAATGACTTTTGGTTATTCACGTGACGATGCCGGTAAATTCTTACCAATTTATATCGAAAAAGGTATTCTTAAAGAAGATCCTTTCCAGGCATTAGACCAAACAGGTGTTGGGCAGTTAGTTCAAATGGGAACAGAAAAAGGTAGAAGCGTAAGACCAAATCTTAAAGTTGGTATTTGTGGCGAGCACGGTGGCGAACCATCATCAATTGAGTTTTGCGATACGGTTGGAATGAATTACGTTAGTTGTTCACCATACCGTGTACCAATTGCACGTCTTGCTGCTGCCCAAGCAACAATAAAGCATAAATAATTTACATTTGATTTTAGATAAAAAAAAGCCGTTGAATTTTCAACGGCTTTTTTTTATCTGATACTTTTCAGTTTTAGAAGTCCTCTTTAGTTTATTATTAATTTCTGTGTTTTTATTAAGCTATTGCTTTCGATAAAAATCAGATAAATTCCTGCAACCAGATCTGTGGTTTCTATTGTCGATAGGTTTTGTTTTTTAACAAATATGTCTTTTGCTATTTTTCCGTTTGAACTGAATATTTTTATATGCAAGCTATCTTTACCCTTATTTTCTATCGTTACCGGTGAGCCTGCTTTTACAGGATTGGGATAAATTGAAATATCAGGATTATCAGGTTTTGTCTCGTCTTGTATAGTTGTTATTCCTCCAATAATATCAACAGAGCTACTATTGGATGTAAGATAAAACTGGTTGAGATTTGTAATCCCGCAGGTTGAGACAAAACTGAAACTATTTGTCAAACTGCTTGCCGAATTTGCATTACATAGTTGATTCCAGTTTTGCAAGTATCCGTTTTCGTCACGATTAAATAATAATGCAACTGAAGGGTTGGCAATTGCCTCAGCAGTAACATCACCGGCATAAGGTGAAAATTCTAATCCGTTTAATGCTGAAATGCTACTGTTAGCACCGTAATTATTTACAATCCAATAACAACCTATACCGGGAAAAATATTAGGTATAGAATCCGGTAATTGATTTATTCTTGTTACAACAATATCTCCCATAGGGAGTGTCCCTGATGAGAAATCAATATTCAATCCTTCATTGGCAAAATCGTAGATTCCTGAGTTATTTATACTTTGTCGCTCACTTGTTCCACCACCCAAAGGAGCGGTAGATACAGTCCGTTCAGCTCCGCCAACTAAACTGGCGTGTCTTAGTCCAACTCTGTCGAGTATTCCTCCGTTTATTTCGTTAAACTGATAATAAACCAAAACATCGGGGTCGTTTATCACTATATTCTCAAGAGTAAGATGTCTTAATTCTCGAATCTCATCTTGTGATAATGCTCTTTTCCACATACAAACCTCGTCTATTTGTCCGCTAAAGTTTCTTGAGCTCCAGCCTTTATAACTTCCAATATCCATTGTTTCAAGCAAAACGGGGTCGGTATTTGTTGTATGTGTTGCACTTACGCCATTGCAATACACTGTTACCGAGGCAGGAGTTACAACAATAGCAACATGCGACCATTCATTTTCATTTACAATAAGACCGCTGTTCCACCACCATGCTCCACCCGGCCAATGATAACCAAGCGTATTATTAGCTCTGAAATTAAAACCTGCGGTTGAGCCGTTGTTAATTACTATTCCTGTGTACTCCGGTTGAATACCATTTGGTTTCACCCATGCTGTAATGGTAAAGCTATCAACTGTTTGATTAAAATTAGGAGTAACTGCGTAATCACCTGTATTATTACATTCGAGTGCAAAACCGGGAACAGTATCCGCATCACAATTATTAATAACAGTAATCATATTACTTACTGTTTTACTTGATGTATTACCATTTCCATCAGTAACTAAAAGAGTAACATCGTAAGAGCCTTCGCTGTCAAAAACCACCTTTGGATTTCTGATATTAGCCGAACTAATATATTGAGGCGAAGGATTGATTGACCATTGCCAGCTTGCTCCATTATGGTTCAAAACAGAGAAACAGTCAAACTGAACGGTATCTCGTAAGCAATAGATGGTGTCTGTTCGTGTCATTGGCTGTGCAATTGGCATTGATGGTTGAACCATATCAACTTCCCAAAGCCCTCTGCCTCCTGTTGCTAATCGTAATAGATTCTCTTTATAAAAAGGCTTTATCTCCATTGCGCGTGTCATCAAAGGTAAGCCTGCACTATAATCAACCCAATTACTTAGGATTGTATCCCAATAGAAAAAACCTGTTTGTGTTGCGAGGTAAACAATATCGTTTGTTCCTGCCTGAAAACAAATATCTTCGGGTCTTTCATCGTCTAATACAGAGCTGGTCATATTTTGCCATGATGCACCTCCATCTATCGTTCTTACTACTTTTGAGCCGTTACTGCCATTTATAGAAACCACCCAAAGCTCATTCTCATTTTCAGGGTTCAAAGTAATTTCCAATCGCCATTTGTTAATCGGTACTTCAGCCAATTGTGACCATGTTTGTCCTGCATCAACTGTTTTGTATAAAGTACATGCATCCCAATAGCCTCCACCCGGTTGAACCACAGCATACATTACACTGGTGTTGCTTCGCGATATTTCAATCTCTAAAACTCTGGCATTACCGCCAAAATCGTATAGTACATCAAAACTTCCGCCTTCGTTTACCGACTTCCATATTTTGCGGTCTTTCCCCAGAAACATATGACTTGAATAATTTGGGCTGAATTCAATCTCACTTGAGTAAGATTCGGAATAGCTTTCGTTTGGATACAAACCAAGGCTTCCATGTGTTATTATACTGCCATTCAAGCTATCGGGAAGTGTTTTTGTGGAGATATCCGAGAAATAAACTTTTCTTTCTTCAAGAGGATTAACATAACCTGTTGAAGCTTCGGCACCACCTAAACGTAAATAATTTCCACTGCCGTATGTTTGGTAAAAACCCGCATTTCCGTTATGGTATCTTCCTCCAACTCTAACATCGTAATTCCAGCCTTGACCAAAGCCCCAGAAGTCGGAACCGAAAATTCCTTTCTTGCGGGATTCGTGTGTTTGCATATCATCGGTTGAGTAATTTATTCCACCATCGCAACAAACCCAAGTATCGTTTCCTAAAACATGTAAGTCCTGTATATCGGGATGAATCCATCCGATATCATTTGCTCCGGCATTATAAGCACCTATTCGTGTCCACGATGATGCACTGTCGGATGATACTGAAAGGGCAAGGCAGCCAACCCATAGTTTACCGGGGTCGGTATGTGAAACGGCAAGAGAGAAATTAAAAAAGCCTTGATGAAAGCCAGTCCCGTTCGGGTTAAAAGTGGCAAGGTTTGGGTGAGTGTTTACATTATAAGGCCCACCATTAGGTAAATTAGGATTTGTCCATGACTCACCGGCATCCGTACTTCTGTAAACGCCTATCCATCCATTGTCATTTTCTTTACTTTCGCCAATTAGTGCAACATAAACCATATCGGGGGCAGCAGGTGTTACAGCCACTCTGGCACCAATATCACTTGCAAATAAAGGATTACTTGGCACATACCAGCCGTTTGTTTTTAAAGTCCAACTCACTCCTCCGTCAGTCGATTTATAAAATTCACTTTTGTTTATTCCTCCATTATGCCTAATCACATATAAAATATTATGATTTGTAGGATGATAACACATATCCCAACACTTACTTGTAAATATCGTTATCCAGTTTTGTCCTCCGTCAAAACTTCTGTAAAAACCATTATCGGCAGTACAAAACATTGTGTCAGGATTATCGGGATGAATTAACACCTGAGTACCGGAACCTCCGATATCATATAAATCCGCCCATGTATTTCCTCCATCAATTGTGCGGTAAATATGGCTTGCAGCGGTTACACAAATAATATTTTCGTTTGATGGAGCAATCTTTACATCATTAACTGTTGTAAATGGTTCTGAGGATGAAATCAAATTCCAGTTTAAACCTTTATCCATACTTTTAAATACTCCACCGGCCTCGGTTCCTGCAACTACCACATCGGGATTTGACACCGATTGGTCGAAACAATAAACATTTGCTTGCCACGAAACAGGAAAACCACCATCGCTATTAAGGTTATATGTTTCAAATGGTCCGATGGCTGTCCATGTACTACTTCGTCCTTTAATTTTCTTATTATACTGTTCTTGTTTTTGCAAAAGATTATCATATTCCTTTATTGCTATACTTTGGTCAATGAAACCATTTTTATCAATTAGGTTTTTAATATTCCTATGCCAGTACTTATAATTCTGTGTGTGAATGTTTTTCTTAAAAGGATTTTCTTTATAAAACATGTAATAATCAAAATCCACTTTATTCACATTCGGATTTTCAGAATACATCTCAACAGCCCAATCAGGTGTTGTCTCATCAATTATTGGAATAGTTTTAAAAAACGATTCGCTGTTTTGAGCCTTAGATTGAAAAGTAAGTACAAGAATCAATATCCAAAATATAGAAGTAATCTTAGCCATATGTTTAATTATTAGATTTAATTTACTGCAAATCTATCATTTTTTTTAATAAAATGATTTGTATAAGACTGGTTATGGTTAATAGGTAGATTCAACCAGCAAATGCGACATTTTCTGTTAACACTATCTCTTAACCACCTTAAAAACTTTAATCTCGCTATTGCTTTTTATTGATAAAAAATAAACGCCTGCCGGTTGGTTTGCAAAATCGATAGCTATTGGATTCATCTGACATGTAGTAATTAACTCTCTACCTAAAATATCGTTAAGCTTTATCTCTTCATTTCCCTGCACGCCCTCAATTGTTAAAATGCTTGTTACAGGGTTTGGATAGATTCTTATGTTTTGTAATGATGATATTTTTGGTATTGAAAATGGATAAGCTACAACTACGCTATCAG
>JANTGP010000118.1 GCA_024762835.1 Bacteroidota bacterium | reverse complement strand
TTTCATGCAAAAAAAAAAGTGCAATTTTGACAAGTAAAATTTGTTAGTTATGATATTATATAAAGAAGCATTGAAATTAACTATTAATGCTGCTGAAGAATTTGAAACTGAGCGTATTAATTTTGGTGAGGCTCTTGGACGGGTCTTGGCCGAAGATGTTCTGTCTGATACTGATATGCCTCCATTTGATAAAACAGCTGTTGATGGCTATGCCTGCAAGAGGGTTGATATCTTTTCAGATTTGCTGGTAATTGAAACTATCCCGGCCGGTATGAAAGCTGAAAAGGCTGTTAAAAGTGGTCAGTGCTCGAAAATAATGACAGGGGCTAAAATGCCCGAAGGTGCTGATTGTGTGATTATGGTTGAGGATGTTGAGGAATTGGCAGGCAATAAAATTAGGCTGACAAGCAAAGATACTGCAACAAATATCTGCTACAAAGCCGAAGATGTGAAAAAGGGAAATGTAATTCTCAGGAAGTCCACCCCTATTCGCCCCCAGGATATTGCAATGTTTGCTTCGGTCGGATACACAAAACCATTGGTTTACAAACTTCCTGTGGTTGGGGTGGTTTCTACAGGCTGCGAACTGGTTGAGCCTGAGCAAAAGCCCGAGGATGCTCAAATTAGAAATAGCAATGCCTACCAGCTTCTTGCACAAGCAGAATTATTAAAGTGTAAGACTAAGTATTTTGGTATTGCCAAAGATACAGAGCAATCGCTGGATGAAATTATTAAAAAAGCTTTTGCCGAATGCGATGTAGTTTTATTTACAGGAGGAGTATCAATGGGTGACTTCGATTTAGTTCCGAAGATGCTTAAAGAAAATGGCTTTGATATTGTTTATAAGAGCATTGCCGTTCAACCAGGAAGACCTACTTTATTTGGAAAGCATAAAAACAAATATGTATTCGGTTTACCCGGAAATCCTGTTTCGTCTTTTATCCAGTTTGAACTTTTGGTAAAGGCTTTACTGTATAAACTCATGGGATATGAGGATAAGAACGTAAAGCTAATATTACCTTTATCAAAAGATTATAGTCGAAAGAAATCTGTAAGAGAAAAGTGGATACCGGGAGTTATTACTACAAATGGTGAGGTTGAACCGACTGATTACCATGGTTCTGCACATATTCATGCATTGTCGTATTCACAGGTGATTTTTAAAGTACCTTTAGGGGTTAATGAATTAAAGAAAGGGGATTTAGTTGATGTTCGACAAATTTAACAGACGTATAAATTATTTACGTATCTCGGTTACAGACAGGTGTAATCTGAGATGTGTCTATTGCATGCCTGCCGAGGGTATTAAGCTAATCAAACACAATGATGTTTTGTCGTTTGAAGAGATGTTTGAAGTTGTTAAAGCCGGAGTAAAGCTAGGTATCACAAAAGTACGTCTTACAGGTGGCGAACCTTTGGTAAGAAAAGGTATTATAGATTTTGTTAAGATGATAGGTTCTGTTAAAGAGATTACTGATTTTGGAATGACTACCAATGGTATTCTGCTAGATAAATACGCCGAGCAATTAGCTGATGCCGGATTACACAGAATAAATATTAGTCTTGATACCCTCGACCCCGTGAAATTTAAAGAGATAACCAGGGGAGGAAATATTTTTGATGTATTTAAAGGTATCGGTGCAGCCAGAAAGGCGGGACTGGAACCTATTAAAATAAATGTTGTAATCAATAAATCAAAAGAAGAACCTGATGCAAAGGCTGTAACAGAATTTTGCAGAGAGAATAATCTCCAAATCCGTTATATCCATGTTATGCAATTAGATAAGGGTGAATTTTCAATCGTTGAAGGTGGCGATGGCGGAAATTGTGCTATTTGCAATCGTTTACGTTTAACATCAAACGGAATGATAAAGCCCTGCTTATTCAGTAATATCGAATACAGTGTAAGAGAGTTGGGTGTAGAAGAAGCATTATTGCGGGCTGTTGAAAACAAACCTGCACATGGTACTTTTAACGAAGTTGGACAATTTTATAATATTGGAGGATAATATGGGCAAACTTTCACATACCGATGAAAATGGAAAGGCAAATATGGTTGATGTGGGCAATAAACCTATACAAAAGAGAACTGCAAAAGCCAGAGGATTTATCAGACTTCATGAGGATACTGTCAGATTAATTCGCGAAAATTCTATTAAAAAAGGCGATGTGCTTTCTATTTCTGAATTTGCAGGGATACAAGGAGGGAAAAAAACAAGCGAGTTAATTCCTCTGTGCCATCCTTTACAGATTACAAAGATCAGCCTTAAAGCAACTCTTTTGGATGATGGTGTACAGTTTGTTTCAGAAGCACGATGTATAGGGCAAACTGGTATTGAGATGGAGGCTCTTACTGCCGTAAATATTGCTTTATTGACAATTTATGACATGTGTAAAGCTGTTGATAAAACTATGGTAATTGAGAATGTTGTACTTGTTGAGAAACAAAAAGAAGATTTATAAAATTATGATAATGAAAGAAACTAATAATATAGAAATCCTTTCGGTTAATATATCTATAAAAAAAGGAACTGTTAAGGAAGCGGTGGATACAATTGAGCTTAATAGCAAAGGTGTTGTTAATGATGCACATGCAGGTGATTGGCACAGACAGGTAAGTTTGCTTGGAAAAGAAAGTTTTAAGAAATTTGAAATGATTTCGGGAAGAGAGCTTAAGTTTGGGGAGTTTGCCGAGAATATTACAACTGAAGGAATAGAGTTATATAAAACAACCCCGGGCGATCGTTTTACTATTGGTAATACGGTTTTGGAGGTAACCCAGATTGGTAAAAAATGTCATGCAAAGGGTTGTGCCATTTACACCGAAGTTGGAAATTGTATTATGCCAAAAGAGGGAATTTTCTGTAAAGTTATTACGGCAGGAAAAATCTCTAAAGGCGATAAAATGACATATATTCCTCAATAGTAGAATAATAGCATTATGGAAAATAATAGAGTTAAAATACTTTCAGTAAATTTATCGGATAAACGAGGAAGGAAATATTCTGCTAAGAAGATAATCTTAAATAAAAGTGGTATTGAAGGCGATGTACATTCAGGCACAATAAGACCTGTAAGTATATTTGCCAAACATCATCAGGATAAATTTGTAAGTTTAAGCAAAGGAAGAATTCCGGAGTATGGTGAGTTTGCAGAAAATATTACCGTTGATGGATTAGAAGAGGTTGAGGTTAAGGCTTTTGATAAGTTTGTGTCAGGTAGATGTGTATTAGAAGTTGTGAAAGTAGGGAAACCTTTTCATGACCGCTTTCGCGAGTTAGGTAATTATGTAATGCCTCGTGTTGGAATATTTTGCAGGGTACTTAGCGAAGGAAGTATTGCAGCCGGCGATAAAATGACTTTTGTTCCTAAAGTTTTTAAAATTCTAATTATCACTTTAAGTGACAGAGCTAGTCGTGGTGTGTATGAAGACCTGAGCGGACCAACTGTTAAAGGCTGGGTTGAGAAACTGTTTGATAAGAAAAATAAACGTTTCGAGATTAATACACATATTATTCCCGATGATAAAGATAAATTATCGGAATTACTTTTAGATGGACAGAATAATTATGATGTAATAATTACTACAGGCGGTACTGGTATTGGCCCTCACGACTTTACTGTTGATGTGGTAAAACCAATGCTCGATAAAGAAATTCCGGGTATCATGGAAATGATTAGAATGAAATACGGAATGGAGAAGCCAAATGCATATCTAAGCCGTGGTGTGGCAGGAGTAATTGGTAAAAGTCTTATTTATACCTTGCCGGGAAGTGTTAAAGCAGTAAATGAATATATGACAGAGATAGTCAAGACTTTGGATCATTTGTTTTATATGCAACACGGTATTGACATTCATTAATAAAATTTATAATGATACAAATAGGGAATACCCTTGTTAGTTTAGATGTTATTGAGAAAGAATTTATTTGTGACTTGTCAGCTTGTCATGGCAATTGTTGTGTCTACGGCGATTCAGGGGCACCTCTTGAAAAAGAGGAGGAGGAATTACTGAAAAAACATTATTTATATATAAAAGCCTACCTTAGACCGGAGGGACGAAAAGCCATTGAACAGCAAGGAACTTCGCTTATTGACTCGGATGGTGATTTAGTAACACCTCTAATAGACTCGAAAGAATGTGCTTATACCATCTTTGAAAACGATATTGCATTTTGTGGTATTGAACGTGCCTGGGAGGATGGTTTGATAGATTTTAGAAAACCAATATCATGTCATTTATATCCTGTAAGAATAAAAGAGTATGACAGTTTTGATGCAGTTAACTTTCATCATTGGGATATTTGCCATGCTGCATGTACACTTGGCAAAAAGCACAAAAAGGCAGTTTATGAATTCCTGAGAGACCCTCTTATCAGGAAATACGGCGAAGACTGGTACCGTGAACTTGAAATGGTTGCCGAAGCTTACAGAAATAGTAAATGAATTTTATTTGCATAGATATTGTCTGTCATTTTGTGGTTTTGTCCTTTAAGTCTTTTAATTATCGATTCATAATATATATTTAAAATATTTTTTTAGATTCGTAGTTTATTCTTATTATTGATTCGCTAAAAAATGTAATTGTTATATGCCAAAATATCTATTTATCTCTCTTTGTGTTATCCTGTTTATGATTATCTCATATCAGAGTTTCTCACAAGAAGATAAATATACTGAAGATTTTATCTATAACAATAAACTTTATAAAACAGGTAGTTGGTGGATAACCGGTAATGCAGGTTTAGGTTATTTTACAAAAATGAAAGTGCGGCAAAAGAACTTTGCTGTTGGTATAACCGGAAGGTATCAAAAGCATTATCTGTCGTTTGGTTACCATTTCTCGGGTAATAACTCCATAATTAGAAAATCGGGGCAAAGACTAAACGATATCTATCTGGGCTATGGTTTACGTCACGAAACATTAAAACATAATGTTTATGTATTTGCGGGTCCCAGCTATGCCTTTGGCTATGTTTTCGATCATTTTTATTTCCCAAAACGCAGCAAGGGCTTAATACACAAAACTTCAATTGATAGCCCAAATCCATTTAATGATTCTGAGCTTGTGGCAAAGAAACCTATTAATTATTACAAGGGCTTTAGGACGATTGGATTTTATGGAAAGCTTGAATATGTTCAAAAGATATTTTATGATATTGGAATTGGAGCAGCAGTTTATACAAGTGTAAATAAATATTATCAGGTAGTTGGTTTGCAGGTTACTGTGTATTTCTCAACTGCTTTTATTGCTGAAATAAAATAATTAAACAATAAATTAAATTAGTATGGAAACAATTAAAAATTACATTGAAGAAAACAAAGAGCGTTTTCTCGACGAGCTTTTCGGCTTAATTCAAATCCCATCAATCAGTTCGCTAAGCGAGCATAAACCGGATATGGTAAGAGCAGCTGAATATTGGAAAAAATCATTGCTTGAGGCTGGTGCCGATAAAGCAGAGGTAATGCCTTCTGATGGAAATCCGGTAGTTTACGGTGAGAAAATGATTGATTCTACATTACCTACTGTCCTCGTTTACGGACATTATGACGTAATGCCGGTTGACCCTATTGATTTGTGGAAATCATCACCTTTTGAGCCGGAGATTCGGGATGGTAAAATATATGCCCGTGGTGCCGACGACGACAAAGGACAATCATTTATGCATGCTAAGGCTTTTGAGTATTTAGTCAAAAACAATAGTCTTACATGTAATGTAAAGTTTATGCTTGAAGGTGAGGAGGAAATTGGTTCACCCAGTCTTGGCAAATGGTGCGAGGAACACAAAGCTATGCTTAAAGCAGACATAATACTAGTATCAGATACCGGAATGATAGCTCAGGATATTCCTTCAATAACAACAGGATTACGTGGTCTTGCATATATGGAAGTAGAGGTAACCGGACCGGATAAAGACTTGCATTCAGGACTTTTTGGCGGTGCTGTTGCAAATCCTGCAAATGTTCTGTCCAAAATGATAGCACAATTGGTAGACGAAGATGGCCACATAACAATTCCGGGCTTTTATGATGATGTAATGACTATCAGTGATGAGGAAAGAGCAGAGATGGCAAAGGCACCTTTTGATTTAGAAGAGTATAAAAAAGCTCTTGACTTAAAAGCTGTTTATGGAGAGAAAGGATATTCGACAAATGAAAGAACAGGTATTCGTCCGTCGCTTGATGTAAATGGTATGTGGAGCGGATATACCGGCGAAGGTGCAAAAACTGTTCTTCCTTCAAAAGCTTATGCAAAAATCTCAATGAGACTTGTTCCTAATCAAGACCATCATAAGATTGCTGATTTGTTTAAAGCATATTTTAAGAAAATTGCACCTGAATATGTTACGGTAAAGGTTAAAGATTTACATGGCGGACAAGGCTATGTTTCACCTACCACCATGACAGCTTATTTAGCTGCCGAAAAGGCATATACAGATACTTTTAACAAAAAACCTGTTCCTGTTCGTAGTGGTGGAAGTATTCCTATTATCTCAACTTTCGAAGAGGTGCTGGATATTAAATCTATTCTGATGGGCTTTGGCTTAGAATCTGACGCTATCCATTCGCCAAATGAGAATTACCCTCTGTTTAATTTTTATAAAGGTATTGAGACAATCGTTCATTTTTATCAACATTATGGTGAATTAATGAAATAAGGTTTTGATAAATCAGAGTTAACTATAAAGCATCTTCTCAGCAAGGGAAGATGCTTTTTTTTTTGTTTTATTAGTCTAATAAAAATGATTACGTTTCTTAGTCCACATTTTTATTAAAATAAAACCGAATATCATCCCGCCAAGGTGAGCTATATGGGCAACATTATCCCCGGGTTGATTATCCCATGCACTATAAAGCTCAAATGCACCATAACCAATAACAAGCCATTTAGCTTTTATAGGAAAAGGAATTGGTATGATAAATAACTGAGTATTTGGGAATAACATTCCAAAAGCCAATAATATCCCAAAAACAGCTCCCGATGCACCAACCATTTGATGAGCATTAAGATAGTCAATCTTGTATTGTGTTATAAATTGAACTGCTCTGCTCATTGCTTCAGGTTCGTTGGATACAATAAGATTGTTGTAGGCTGTTGTGAAACTGTTGAAGTTATTCTGTATATCCCATGAAATGACTTTAAAATATCCTGAATTAATAAAATCCTTAAAAGCCTCCGGACTAGGGTTTGAAATAAAACTATCAATGCTTGCTAAAACAGGTGCAACTTCAAATCTTATGGCAATCATTTGAATTAAGGCAGCTCCAATTCCGGTAACGAAATAGTAAATAATAAACCTCTTAGGACCCCAAAAACTTTCGAGAGTTTTTCCAAACATCCACAATGCAAACATATTAAAGAATATGTGCATGAAGTTAGCATGTAGGAACATATAGGTGAGAAATTGTATTGGCTTAAAATCATCTGCACCAATATAATGTAAACCCAATATGTCGTTTAGGTCTTTGCCATTAAGGTTATTACCAATTAATAAATATGCAAAAAAGAAGATGAAATTAATAATAAGAAGGTTTTTTACTACTGGTGGGGTATCCCCGAATATTGTTGATATTCTATTCCTCATTTGGTTCGATATTTTTATTCAAAGTTATTTCAATCTGTTGGTGATTTCAGACAATGTGATAATGCTTAATATCAGTTTGCCTGAAGGTGTATATGATGGAATTTTACAAGCAAATAAACTATCAAAGAGTTCGCTCATTTCTTCAGATGATAAGGTTTTTCCATAAGTTATTGCTGATGCCTTAGCTAATGAATATGCAATTTTATCATACAGCTTAAGTTTCAGTTCTACCCCGGTATGTTTGTAATTTTCTAATATCTGCTCGATAAGTATTTTGGGGTCGTGATTTGAAATATCAGCAGGAGTACCGTTAATCTCATAACTGCCATTTTCAGTTTTCGTAATTTCAAAACCTATGGTTACAATATGTTGCATTATCTCATCCAGAAGCAAGGCTGTTTCTGCATCAGGTTCAAAGTAAACGGGAAACATGACTTTTTGAGAGAATCCTTTATTATTCTCAAGCTTATTTTTGAAATTTTCAAACAATACTCTGATATGAGCGCGTCGCTGGTCGATAATCATCAAACCCGATTTTACAGGGCTAAGAATATATCTGTTTTTTAGCTGGAATAGATTCTTTCTGTCGATATTAATATTATTGGAAATTTCTTCATTGTCACCTGCATTGCTGGTGAAAGTTATTTGTTTATCAGGTGTATGCTTTTCAAATTCTTCGTATAGTTTTTCCCAGTTGTCAAGATTATCTTTTTCATTTTTAGTTGCAGATATTCCATTGCCTGTGTGTTTCCTTTTTCCTTCTTCAAATGGGTTATAGGTCGGGTCGATATGTATTGTCGGCTCAACTATTTGAGTGTCTTTTCTTACAACAGGAATATGAATTGGCTGTCCTGTTTCGAAATCAAGAGAAGGGCTAACATTAAATTTCCCCAATGATTCTTTAACCGAAAGGTTTAATATCTTCCATATATTTACTTCATCTTCAAATTTAATCTCAGTCTTTGTCGGATGAATGTTAATATCAACAGACTCCGGATTAATCTCAAAATTAATAAAGTATGACGGCCATGTGTCGGGACCTAAAATATTTTGGTATGCAGCCATGACTGCCTTATGAAAATAGGGATGTTTCATAAATCTACCGTTGACAAAAAAGAATTGCTCGCCTGAATTTTTCTTAGCATATTCAGGCTTTCCAATATAGCCCTTGATGTTAATAATACTCGTACCGGTGTGTATTTTGATTAAGCTTTGTGTAATTGTTTTTCTGAAAAGTTGAGATATTCGTTTTAATAAATTACTTGAAGGAAGATGATAAATCTCGCTGTTGTTATGTAAAAGTGAGAAACTAATTTCCGGTTGAGTTAGAGCAATTCGCTGAAACTCATTTATAATATGTTTTAGCTCTGTTGTATTTGATTTCAGGAATTTACGCCTTGCCGGAATATTATAAAAAAGATTTTTTACAAGAAAGTTGCTTCCCCGGCTGCATTGTACATTTTCCTGGCTTTTAACAGTTGATGCTTCAATAATTATTTTAGTCCCAAGTTCATCTTCGTCACGCCTTGATTTTAGTTCAACTTGTGCAATGGCTGCAATACTTGCAAGAGCTTCGCCTCTGAAACCCATTGTTCGTATTGCAAATAAATCTTCTGCTTTTCTTATTTTTGAAGTTGCATGACGCTCAAATGCCATTCTTGCATCTGTTTCTGACATTCCTTTCCCATTGTCGATTACCTGGATAAGTGTTTTTCCTGCATCTGATAAATTAATCTTTATATCTGTACTGCCTGCATCCACAGCATTTTCAACCAGCTCTTTAACAACAGATGCAGGCCGCTGAATAACTTCACCTGCAGCAATCTGATTAGCAACTGAGTCCGGTAATAATTGTATTATGTCTGTCATATTTAGATTATGTAAGATAGCTTAATTTAATAATTACTTTAAAGACATAATGTAAGTAGTAAATTCAATTAAATAATAAAACATAAGTACTAGCAAAGCAAGTGTAATAACAATTATTATTAATCTGATATTTTTTATAGAAGTTTTTGATTTTTTATCAGATATCAAATATTCCTTCATTTTCCCTTTTATGTCCGGAACATATGTTTTATCATCTTTAGATTCTGTCTGAGCTCTCTTAATTCTCTTTTCAAACTCTTCTTTTTCAGGATCATAAAATACAGGTCTATATTCAAATTGTTTATGTTTCTGTTGTTTAAATAAATTTCCTATTGCCATATGTTTTTTTTTACAA
>JANTGP010000117.1 GCA_024762835.1 Bacteroidota bacterium | reverse complement strand
AGGTAGGCTTCGAAATTATCGTCGGGCACATAAGTCTGACTGATGATAATCGTATAAGAATCTATTATTGTACAAGCATTTGCATCTGTTACAGACACAGTATAACTACCAGGTACCAAGCCTGAGACATCTTCGCTTGTTGCTCCATTTGACCAAAGATAAGTGTATGGTGGTGTTCCGCCTGCAAGTGTTAAACTAATTGCACCATCGCTTGCACCATAATTGCAGGAAGAAATAGTAGCTGAAATAGTCATTGCAGGAGGCTCAGAAATAATCCATGTTCCGGATGTTGTATCACCAATTGCATCTGTTACTGTCAGGCTGTAAGTTCCGGCAGGTAACCATGTTCTGTCTGCAAGTGTTGAACCATCAGACCATAAGTAAGAATATGGTGTTGAACCGGCTAAAACCGTAATATCAATCTCGCCATTTGTCCAGCCATTACAATCAATATCACTTGTTGTTCCAAGAACCATTAAATCAGGTACCCAGTCAATTAAAGAAAAGGGGTCGTTTTCATAGCTTTCGCCGGAAAGGCTGCCGGAATAATTCACCATATAAACAATCCCTTGACTAATTATTTTTCCTACATTCTGACAACTTGTCCCCATGGAAGGAAAACTTGCATAAGCAATAATTAAATCTTGATTATTGTTTATCCAGAGCAAAGTTCCATTTGCTTCGCCGGGTAAGAAAGTACAATGGTCAAAGGGATGATTGGTATCAACAATACCACCATCCCAAATATAAACGCCCCAGTTGTCAATATCCTCAAACGATGCCCATTCAGCTGAAATGCTTCCACCCGAATAACAATTAAATTGCCAGTAATCAGCATCAGGTGAATTAAAGCTTACCTCATGATTCTCTGAACCTATAGCTTCTAAAACTCCTCCACTATTTATGTTTAAATGACCTGAATTTCCCATTTGTAATTCAGAATCATCATCCAAATTAAGTTCTCCGCCATTATTAATGACTACATTTCCTTCAAGTGTTAAAGTTTGACCATTTATCCAAAAATGTCCAATATCAATTATTAAATCACAATCTGTTTCCAATCTTAGAGGTACAACAAGCTGGACACCTCCTCCTGAAGAAGAAGAATTTAGAACTACATTACTAAAATTGGGATCATGACATTCCAGCATTTGAATACCATTTCCTTCAAAATAAACTGCACTAAGGTTTGCCCATGAATACCAACCACCTAAAACAATAGTTACATCACCTTCGAAATAATAATCATGACCACTTATGCAATTCCACCAGCCACTTATAACATTTAAATCTCCTTTTAATCTTACATTATCATAAAAAGCAACATAACCTGTATTATCAATAATTACATTACCTAATTGCAATACTGTTGATCCACAATTAAATGTTTGATAACTGGAAAACCCTCCGGATGGCCCCTCATCATTATTAAATATCAGTGTATTAGATGCATCGGCATTATAACCTTGTGTTATTGTAACACTAGTATTATAATCATGAAAGTCACCTGCAAGATACACGCTGGTATTGTTGTCGTTTACATTAAATCCGGCACCATCCTCTATTAAAAGATCTCCATCAATATCAACTACAGTATTTGAGTTTAGCTCAAAGGTCCCGTCAATGCAATGAAGGTCATTCCCAACTGTTATCTCCTTTCCATCCATCAATTCAAGTCCTGTATAGCCCGAATAGCTTTTATTCAAAGCCAGATTATAAAAAGCTTCATTCGTAGTTATATCACCGGTATTCGGGCCATAAAAACACACCGTACCGTTCCCTTCTAAAAACGCTGAAGTGTCAACATTATTTGTCCAGTCGCCACCAACATATAAAGTATCTGAAGATGCACCTAGCATACCACCATCAATTAATACATTTTTGCTTATCCTTGCTGTTGAGCTGGTACAAGATACCGTACCTGATGATTTATTGATATGAAGATTATACAACGAAGAGCCGGCTGCATTGACTAATAAATCAGAAGACCCTGTTCCATAAAACTCAAGTGTACCTCCGGCAGGATTAAAAGGGGTATAGATTTTAAAATCGTCTCTTAGTTTTATAACTCCGCCGGTTATATCTGTGATAAGTGAAAATGTTGCAGAGTTGTTAATACGAATCCCTACATCGGTAAAATCAAGAACCCCTCCTGACATAGTGATACTTGCATCATACGAATATGGCCAATAGCTGTCACCACCGGTACCGCCGTGAACAATCATTGTTCCGGCAGCTATATTGATTGTTCCGTTGAGGTCAACATATTCAAGACCACTTGTCCCCTGAGTAATATCAATAACAGCAGCAGAATCCTGAACTGAAAATGTACCGTATAAGCCATCATCGGTCAAATCAGCTACATAAATCTCCCCACCGGTGCTGCTTAAGGTACCATACGATGATAAACCTCCCATATCAAGATCGTCGATGTTGATAGTTGAATTCGATGTTGCTGTGAGATAACCCGTAGAGCTAAAGAACAAATTATCGATATATAATGAAGAATCCTGCGTCCATACAAAACCATCACAGTGGAAATTATTGTTAATATTCACAGGTCCATAAAAATCCAGTAAACCACCATCACTTGTTTTTTCAACATTATAAAAATTTTCCTTATGACAATATTGATGTCCGCTTGTGCCATTAAAAACAACGGTTCCTGTGCTTTCCCAGAAATGTGATATTCCTGCATCGTTATTCCAGTCACCTCCAATGCTTATAGTATGACTATTTGATTTAAGAATCCCTGCTTCGATAGTAAGGTCATTGTTTATTACCAGAGTATCGCAATAGGTATTTGCCAGGTTCAAATCGTTTGTTACATTTACAATTAAATTGTTGAAATAGTCGCCGGAATTTGGTGTTAAATCAGAAGTTGGGTTACCTGCAAATTCAAAACTTCCGTTAGTGCAATGTAAGTGACCTCCGTTGTTGATTAATGAACCGTTTAATATTAGTCTTTCGTTTGAATAGGAATCAAAAGTTGAACCTGATTGAATATGTAAATCACCATTTATTTTCAGATCGGAATATGATAGCCCACTAATAGCAATAAAGGCACCACCTGCTTTATAACTGTACACGTCATTAAAATAACAGTCTGTTTCATAACTTCTTATATAAGTATCGGATGAGCCAAAAAACCAGACTTTTCCATTATCAAATTGAGCATTAGAACCAGACTGAAAAGTCCAGTCGCCGAAAGCTTTAATTTCTCCATTTGCAGTTATATTTGCTGATGAACCTACATCCCATGATATATTACCATAACAATACAAATCTGCATTTACATTATTAATAGCCAAAGTGCCATAGACTGTCATATTATTTTCTACAAAAAGATCATTTTGCCCGATTGTCAGTGTCGCACCACTCTCAATAAGGATATTATTTGCATGAGCATTTGCAGTATTAACATAAGGACTATATGTTGTTCCTGACGGAATTGTAACATTTGTTGTTGAAGTAGGAACGGTATTGTCATTCCAATTGCCTGAGGTATTCCAATCGGTAGAAATATCACCATCCCATAAACCTGAGATTGCATTACCAATTGTTAAATTAACACTGGCTGAATTGTCATTATTCGACCATATCACAAAACCGTAATAATCAGAAGCAGTAATTGCTACAGTAAAATTTTCATTATCAGTAAATAGATTTTCAGAATGGGCTAAATACTGCCCACGATTTTGATAATATTCACCTCCCTGCGAACTAAACAAAGCCATATCCAAATAAGCATTTCCTGAGTTGTAAATCATGGAAAAATTATAAACTCCCGGTGTCAAATAAATGTCCCATATCTCAACTACATCTCCAGCAGGCCAGGATATTGTTGACGACCCAAGAGATAATGTTTCATTATATCCTTCGAATTCGGTGCGGGCATTACAGGAACCACTAAACCTGTACATCATTGCTCCTTTGGTGGTATTGCTCAAATGGTGCTGGTCGAAAACAATGAAATCGACATAATTAGTTGTTGTTGAAGCTATAACTTCATTCTGGAAATCATCAGAGTCGTAAAATCTCATGCTCCAGTTACATGTAGTTGGGTCGGCAGTACGTATTCCCACAGCCCCCCAGGTTGAATAGGAATGGTTTACACTGTAATAGGTGGGATTCGATGTAGTAGTCATTGCATTATCGGAACTCAAGGCAGTACTATTTATGGTTTGGAATAGTTTCATAGAAAAGGCATCCTCATTTCCTAAAGAAACCAGATTTGAGACAGCAGTACCGGGATCTAAATCTGCTGTATTTTCAAAATAACCAGTAAGATAAAGATTATTATTGTTATCCAGACTTATGTCATATGGAAAATCATCAGAACTACCACCGATATTTCCGGCCCAAATAAAGTTTCCAAATTCGTCCAGTTTGTCAATAAATATATCCCTTCCACCATTTGATGTAAGGTTATAAACTGTACTATTGGGATCAAAATCCACGGTGTATGGGAAATATCCTGTAATATATAAATTACTCCAAGCATCTGTCGTTACTGCTAACCCTATTTCCTGAGAAGTTCCACCAACACTTTTAGCCCATACCAGATCGCCTGAGTCGTTTATTTTAGAAACAAAGACATCATTCATCCCATTAGAGGTTAGGTAATAGGTGCCAATATCAGGATTAAAATCTACTGTTCCCTGAAAATCTCCATAAACATATAAGAATCCATCAGGGCTAAGTGCCATCGAACGGCTATAATCATCATCACTACCACCTACACTTTTAGCCCAAATATAATTTCCATTGGTATTAAACTTCAAATAGAAAATATCATATCCACCATTCGAGACACGATTGGAAATACCAGTGCCAGGGTCGAAGTCAACGGTGTTCGAGAAATGTCCCGCTGCATACACATATCCACCATCAACAGTTATTGAGCTTCCAACATCATAACCTGTTCCTCCCATCGATTTTGCCCATACATAATTTCCCGAGGTATCCAATTTAAGGATAAAGATATCGTGTGCACCATTTGATGTATAGTTTGCCACCCCTGCTCCAGGATCAAAATCAACGGTAGTTCCATAAGCACCAGTTATGTATAAGTATCCACTTGCATCTAGTGCAATGGAATATACATAATCTGCATATGATCCGCCAACTGTTTTTATCCAGCTTATATTTCCCGAAGGACTCAATTTCATAACAACTACATCAAAATATCCATTCGAAGTAATATTATTCGTACCGGGGCCCGGATCAAAATCGGCGATCAATTGAAATATACCTGCCAAATAAATATTTCCTGTAGCATCTATTGTAAGTGATTTTCCTGTATCAAAGACATTTCCTCCAAAAGATTTTGCCCATACAAAGGTACCGGCAGAATTTTGTTTCATAAGAAAAATGTCCCCTCCACCACTTGATGTTAGGTTATATGTACCAGGCCCTGGATCGAAGTCCACAGTACCTTTAAAGTTTCCGGTTGTATAAATATTGCCGTTATTATCAACAGCAACCGATCTTCCTTCATCAGAATCTAAGCTGCCATATCCTACAGCCCATTCAAATTGTGGTTCCTGAGCAAATAAACTGCTTATTGTCAATAATAAGCCAATAAATAAAAATACATTCTTTTTCATAATCTCTAATATTTAGTTAATTATTCCTTTTTTCTTATAAAATTTTAAAGCCTGTGAAATTCTGAACAGCCGACTGCTTAATTTCAAGCTTATTAATATGTGCTTCAGGTATTCCGGTTTTACACTTTTTAACAAACATTTTCAAAATGGGCTCCTCTCCTTCTGCTTCAATCTTCAGACTATCCTTATCAGAATAATATGCATATCCACATATTCCCGCTTCATCTGCAATCTTTAATATTTGAAATGCAAATCCAATATTTTGGATTCTTCCCTTTATCGTAATATCCAAATGTATAATTGCCATTGCTGTAATTTTTCAACTAATATACGATGGCAAAAGAGGACTTTGCAAATGATTTGGTGGACATTTGGTGGACAATTACGGAAAAAACACTTTACAAAGAGTGGACAGGAAAAAGTTTGGCACGATAGTCTAATTATTCCTATCCTATTAGCTACCTGACTTTTATAAGGAATTTTCCTTTAATAGCGGTGTAATATCTTTGAGATTACCGGATTATCTTGGTGGACATCACAAAATATCAACTTATTTTGGTGCTCAGATTTGGCGAATGAATTTTAAAAACTCTTCGTTTGTATCAATATTTACCTTCTTACGCAAACGTTGACGACTTTTAATTATAGCGGCAGTAGTAACATTCATTAATGCGGCAATTTCTTTCGAGCTCATATCAATCAACAAATAAGAACTTAACTTTATGTCGTAAGCAGTAAACGACGGGCATTTTTTCTGTAGTTTTTCAAAAAAGTTATGATATACTTGCTCAATTTGATTTTTAAAAAGATTCCAATCCTCTTCAAGCATTTGCTTACCTGAAATAAGATTTTTAATTTCTCTTAACTCACCGGAAATAGAATTGTCATCTACCTGAATCTCGTCGATATGTTTAGAAATTTTACTTAATATCTTATTCTTATGGTGAATACTTCTAACTATTGCCAACAATTCTTTATTTTTACTTGCTATCTTCTCATTTTGCAATTCGTTTATTTTCTTTTCTGCAAATATCAATTCTTGAAATCTTTTCTTTTCTGTTTCCGCAGTTTTCTTCAGGGCTATATTTAATTGATGTTCTTTCTCATAATTTTGTTTGTTTAGCTTTAATCTTTTCAATCTTGATATAACTAAAGATACAAGGTATATGACTAATAATAGAAGGAATGCCGAAACGAAATATAGCCTAATCTTTGCCATACTTTCTTTTTCCTTTTCTAATCTTAATATTTTATTCTCAGCCTTTGTGTTTTCTGTTTCGTATTTTGCTTGTATCTCTGCAATATCCTTTTTCGTCTTTTCAGTTAAAACAGAATCTCTATAGGCAATTGACAGTTTGTAATTTTTTAGTGCATTTTTGTAATCACCCATTTCTATATCAAGATCATAAAGCGAACCGTAAACCCTTTGGATATATTGTTTGGTATGACTTGCCAAAGCCAAATCAAGACTTTTTAAGAAATAATCTTTTGATTTGGGAAAGTCTTTTTTAGCAAAATAAAACAATCCGAAATTATAATAATTAGTAATGAGATTTAGTTTGTAACCCTGTCTGAGATTAATCTCCAATGCTCTATTTGCATATTCCAAAGCTTTGTCATAATCACCTTGTTCGTAAACTATATAACTGATATTTGAAAGTATCTTTGAAACAAATATCCAATTTTTCAGATCTGTATATATTTTTAAAGATTTCTCAAAAAATATCATTGCACTGTCCGTATTATTATCCAATACGTATATTGAGCCAATATTGTTAAAAAGTACGCCTAATTTGTTTGTATCACTTAGTTCTTCGTAAATTTTAATAGCCCTATTAAAATAATTTAATGCCAGATTACGCTTATTTAAATGCCTATATACAATACCAATATCATTACAAGTACTGCCTTCTTCTTCTATAAGATTATTATTTACAGCCATTTTTAAGGCAATAAAATATTTATCAAGAGCAACATTCAAGTTTCCCAAACGTCTTTGAACAAGTGCAATCTTATTTATTGTGTGAACCTGTCCAAGTTTATCATTTGCTTCACTATATAAACCAAGTGCTATCCTATAATAAAACAAAGCAGAATCAAGCTCACCACTCTGACTGTTTAATAAACCAATATCAGTATATGCACGAGCCTCTTTTGCATATTTGTCAAGTTTATGCCAAATTGCAAGCTCTTTCCTGAAGATTTCAATTGCTTCTGCGTGCTTGTTATTATAAAAATAACACAAAGCCTTGTTTTCATATGCTCGGGCAATCAGCTCATCAACTTCCAATAGATTTGCAATCTTTTCTGCTTTTTGCGAATAATACAATGCAGTATCAAAGTTATCCTCATAATAGTACTCAGCAATAACAATTAATGTATTAAACTCATTTTCGGTGATATCATTAGACAATGAAGATTTTAGGCTATCAATATGTGAAGCTGCAATAAGGTGGATGCTTAAGATAGCCAGAAATAATGTAAATAATACTTTTGATTTTATTATCTTCACAATAAATTAACTTTTGAATTTATAAAGATATATAATATATATTAGACATACAAAAGACCCTTAATGATGCAGCCATTCAATTAACTTATTTATAGAATGATAGGCTTAAATAAATTCAAGTACAAATTTACAATAATAATTAACTCTCAAACTATTGATTTGTTTTTGTTTAATTGTATATTTGCAGGCTCAAAAATTTATGTTTAACGTGTGATGGGAAATAATTAATTTAATTTCAAGTAGCACAAAATATTTTAAAAATGAAAACAATAACAATTAAAGGAAATGTTAGAGAGAATGTTGGTAAGATTAACACCAAAATGTTAAGAAAAAACAATAACATTCCTTGTGTTCTTTATGGAGGTGGAGAAACAGTTCACTTTTCGGCACACGAAAATGAAATGAGAAATCTGGTTTACACTAACCATGTTTATCTTATTAACTTAGAGATTGATGGGAAAAGCTATCTTGCAACCCAAAAGGATATACAGTTTCATCCTGTAAGTGATAAAATTCTGCATATGGATTTTTATCAGATAACTGAAGGAAAACCAATAGTAATCAAAGTACCTGTTGTACTTCATGGATTAGCCAAAGGTGTTCAGGAAGGTGGTAAATTAGCTCTAGAACATCGCCGACTAAGTGTTAAAGCTTTATCAAAAGACTTACCCGACCAATTAGATATTGACATCTCAGAACTTACATTAGGAAAAACAATTAAAGTTGGTGAATTAAGCTTTGAAAATTTACAACTTATTGACCCTAAAAACTGGGTGGTTGCATCAGTTAGACTAACAAGAATTTCTCGAGGTATGGCTGCTGGTGAAGATGAATTGGAAGCTGAAGAAGGAGCTGAAGGAGCTGAAGGAGCTGCAGAAGGTGAAGATAAAAGTGAAGCAGCTGAATAATTTTAATGAATATTTGACACATTGAAATACTTAGTAGTAGGATTAGGAAATATCGGGGCTGAGTACATCAATACCCGGCATAATATAGGATTTACAATATTGGACGCTCTTGCAGATGCGTCCAATATTGTTTTTACCTCAAAACGTTATGCATATACTGCTAATTATAAATTCAAAGGACGAAATATTGTTTTAATAAAACCAACAACATACGTAAACCTAAGCGGCAAAGCTGTAAATTATTGGTTGCAAAAAGAAAAAATCCCTATTGATAAACTACTGGTTGTTGTTGATGATCTGGCATTGCCTTTTGGGACTCTCAGGCTAAAAGAAAAAGGTGGTGATGCAGGACATAATGGACTAAAGGATATAAACGCAAGCCTTGGCACTCAAAATTATGCCCGACTTCGCTTTGGCATTGGCAGCAATTTTAATGTTGGGCATCAGGTCGATTATGTATTAGGAAACTGGAATAAAGAAGAACTTAGTGCTATCCCTGAAAGAATTGATAAAGCAATTGATATTATAAAAGGTTTTGCAAGCATAGGGGTTAAACGTACCATGAACCAGTATAATAATAGCTAGTGTCAAGTCAAGCATAAACTTACGCCCGAATACTTGTTCTTTTTCGGTTTTGCTTCATTATAAAAAGACTCATATAGCTACGGCTATGCTTACATTTTCTAATTTTACAAAACACAAAAAATAACTTTGTCTTAACCGAAACTTTATACTTGACTTAACACTAGTGTTTGATTAATGTCTATTTATTATTTCACCTCACTATTGTTCATTAAAATATAATTAGTTAAGCCTTAAAAAGCCCAATATTTTAAGATGTCAAATTTTGAGAAAAACGATTTCCAATAATTTATAATTTGAAATAAGTTAAAAA
>JANTGP010000116.1 GCA_024762835.1 Bacteroidota bacterium | reverse complement strand
AGTACTTATGTTCTGACTGTAACAGATGCCAATGGCTGTGTTGCAATAGATAGCTTTGAGATTACCGAGCCTGACTTATTAGTCATAACTCTGGATTTATTAACAAACGTAAGTTGTAATGCAGCATGCGACGGCTCAATTAATGTTACAATAAGTGGTGGAACTTTACCATATACTTATTCATGGTCGAATGGTTTAACTACCGAAGACCTTGACTCATTATGTGCAGGAAGTTATATTCTAACTGTAACTGATGCAAATGGCTGTATAGCAATAGATAGCTTTGAGATTACCGAGCCTGATTCATTACAACTTAGTTTTACGGTTAGTGATGCTTTATGTCCGAATGATAGTTCGGGTGCAGTAAACTTAACAGTAGTAGGAGGAACCTACCCTTATTCATATTTATGGAGCAATTCTGATACAACACAAAATATTAGTTCTTTGACAAGTGGATGGTATACTGTTACTGTAACAGACACTTTAGGATGTGAAATTATTAATTCTGTTTTTGTTGATGCACCATTGTTTGAGTCTACTATTTCAGGAACTGATGTTACTTGTCCGGGTTATACTAATGGTTCTGCTGTATTATCAATTAACGGAGGAACACCTTCATTTTTATATTCATGGAGTGGACCTTCCAATTTCTCTTCTAATTTTCAGAATTTAAATGCTATTGATGGGGGTATTTATATTGTAACGATCTCCGATGCATTAGGTTGTATAATTACAGATACAATAAATATTTATGAACCGGATTCAATTATTCTTGATTTACAAGCTACTGATATTTTATGCTATGGGGATTCTACGGGTGCAATTGATTTAACGGTTACAGGCGGAACAGCCCCCTATATCTATACATGGACTACAAATTCCAATAATGAAGATATTAGTAATATCCCTGCCGGATTTTATAATGTCGTTGTTATTGACAATAATTTATGTGTAGCTGCCAATTCAATCACTGTTTTACAATCTGATGAGATTATTGTATCAGATCAAATAACAGAACCTAGTTGTTTCGGTTATGGTGATGGTGCAATTAATTTATCTGTTTCAGGTGGATTAGCACCATATTCATTTGTTTGGTCAAATGGTAGCTCTGCAGATAGTATTACCAATATATTTGCCGGACAGTACTCTGTAACTGTTACAGATAGTTTAGGATGTTCAATGATAGACACATCTATGGTTGCAGAACCTGACTCCTTAACTCTGTCATTTGCTGTAACAAATGTTCTTTGTAATGGCGATTCAACTGGTATTATTGATTTAACAGTTACAGGAGGAACACCCTTATATACTTATTCATGGTCTTGGAATGGAGGATCTTCAAATAATGAAGATTTAACCGGGTTGTTTGCAGGGTGGCATTCGCTTACTGTTACAGATGCAAATGGCTGTACTAAAGCTGATTCAATTCTTGTGCTTCAACCTGAATTACCTTTAGTTGTTACAGTTGACTCCGTAATAAATGTAAATTGTTATAATGGAAACGATGGTGCTATTTATATTTCAGTTTCTGGCGGAACATTTCCCTATAATTACGAATGGTCGCCCGGAGGATATACTACACAGGATATTAGTAATATCCAGGCAGGTACTTATACTGTAACAGTTACCGATGATTTTGGTTGCACTACTACAGAGGTGGTAACTGTAGCACAGCCATCACAAGCAATTAGTATTTCATATAATATTACACCAACATCATGTTATGGAGGTAACGATGGTGAGATAGCTTTAACTGTAATTGGAGGAACACCTCAATATTCATATGTATGGGCAGCAATGAGTTCTGTTGATAATGTTGTTACAGGCTTATCTGCAGGTACTTATTTTGTAACAGTTACAGACTCTCATGACTGTGAAGAGTACGCAGCAATTAATGTTACCGAGCCAAGTCAAATTACTTTGTCATTTAATAATATAAATGTTGATTGTTATGGAAATTCTACCGGACAGGCAACTGTTACTGCAGTTGGTGGAACATTATCATATACCTATTTATGGAATACAACACCATCTCAAAATACTCAAACTGCTTATGGCTTGGCTGCCGGATCTTTTATAGTTACTGTTACAGATACAAATGGTTGTATTGCTACGGATACTACAATTATTACAGAACCTTCACTACTTGAAGTGATAATTACTCCATCTAATGTTAATTGCACAGGAGCATGCGATGGTTCAATTGACTTACAAGTATCAGGCGGAACACTGAATTATTCTTATGATTGGAGTAACGGACAAACCACTCAAAGCATTTCATCTTTATGCCCGGGTAATTATCTGGTGACAATAATTGATGCAAATGGGTGTGAAGCAACCGCTTATACGAGTATTACCGAACCGGCTCTTGCTCTCAGTTATACTGCTTTAAGTAATAATGTAAGTTGTAATGGTTTTGATGATGCAGATGTTGCTGTTACTGCAGAGGGTGGAACACAGCCATATACATATTTCTGGTCGACAATGGATAGCACTAGTTATATTGATAGTTTATCGCCGGGTATTTATGTATTAACTCTTACTGATGCAAATGGTTGTGTTGAAAACTATTCTATTTCCATTACTGAGCCTGATGCCCTACAGATCCATTTTAATGTGATTCCGGTAGCTTGCTATGGTGACCAGACAGGCTCTATTGATTTAATAGTTTCAGGAGGTACACCATTATATTCATATAATTGGTCAAATAATGTTTATTATGAAGATATCATGAATATCCCAAGTGGCACTTATTCTGTTACTGTCACTGATAGTCACGATTGTTTTATATCTGATAGTACACTTGTTTCGCAACCTTTGGCACCATTAAGTGTAGATGCTCAGATTACGGATGTTAATTGTGGTGATATTAATAGTGGAATGATTGATATTACGGTACAAGGTGGAACACCTAATTATTATTATTTATGGACTGATAGTTCAATGACAAATGGACTTCAAAATATTACAGCCGGATTATATTTTGTAACAATTACTGATAGTCATGATTGTGTCTTTATTGATTCGTTTGATGTTGCAGCTCCAGTTTACTTGGAAGCTAATACCTATGTATCTACTTATTATAATGGATTTGGTGTTAGCTGTTATGGCTCTACCGACGGTGAGATACAGTTAAATATTTTACAAGGAACACCAAATTTTGATATTACATGGAGCACCGGTGCAACAACTGAAAGCATTTCAAATTTAGGTGCAGGTATTTATTCAGTCTCTGTTGTCGACCAAAACGATTGTGAATATATTGACACAATACGAGTTAATCAACCAGCTGTATTGGTTGTTGATCCAAATACAAATCCGCCAAATTGCCCTGGAATTGCCGATGGTAGTATTGTCCTGGATGTTACGGGAGGTGTTTGGCCTTATACTTATTCGTGGAGTAACTTTGAAACAACAGAATCAATAATTTCACTTGATGCAGGTGAATATATTGTAACTGTTACTGATGTGAATGGTTGTATTACATATTATCCTATTACCATTGATTATCAATTTGAAGAGTGTTTATTCATACCTTCGGCAATTACACCTAATAGCGATGGCTTTAATGATGTTTGGAAGATTAGAGGAATAGAATTGTATCCTGATGCTATAATAGAGATTTATAACAGATGGGGACAATTGTTATTTAAGTCAGATAAGGGTTATCACCAAAAATGGGATGGTACATACAATGGTATAGACCAGCCTGTTGACACATATTTTTATGTAATAAAACTTGACAATACATCGGAGCCGATTACAGGTCGTTTAACAATTGTCAGATAGGAGTAGTTTTAAACTTGATTTATTATGAAGAAGCTAATTTTTATATTATTTATATTACTTGTTTCATTGCCTGCTATATCGCAGCAATTACCCATTTACAGTCAGTATATGAGTAATCCTATTGCTATTAATCCTGCTATTGCAGGTACAGAGAAATATACTTCATTGCGTTTCTCATCAAGACAACAATGGGTTGGTATTGAAGGTGCACCCAATACTCAGATTCTAAGTATGCATAGTAGACTTGGACGCACAAACTTTTACGACAACGAAGGATTTGTGAAGGATAAGAATGAGTTTGATGATCAGGGAAATATCGTTCATCGGAAAGGACTTGTCTTTTCCGGAAAAGAAGCAATTGGGGGTCTAATTTTTAATGACAAGAATGGGCCGATTAATAAAACAGGTATACAAATGATTTATGCCTATCATTTAGTTTTGGATAAAATGAGAAATAGGTTTAATAAACCACCGGTTCTGGCTATTGGTGGTGCTCTTTCATTTGTTCAGTTTACTTTAAATGAATCACAACTTACATTATTCGACAAAAATGACCCTATTATTTCGGGTGCAAGAGAATCAGTTTTTGTTCCTGATATGAACATTGGTGTTTATTTGTATAGCGATACCTATTATGCGGGTATATCAGCTGTTAATATGATTCAACCACGAATGAAGATTAATGGTAGTGACTCAAGAGACAATAAATTGGTTAGGCATTTATTTATTACAGGTGGTTATAAATATGAAACAGCTAATGAGATGATTATTGAACCATCTATTTTAATAAAGGCTACCAGATATGTTCCGGTTCAGGTTGATATTAATGCAAGAATATATATGAATAATATTAATCTGGGATTATCATACAGAACAAATAATGATATTATTGTTATGTTTGGGATGCAAGTAGGACTGTATTACTTTGGTTATTCTTTTGACTATTCTGTTGCTAATATTATTCAATATAGTAGTGGCTCACATGAAATTGTAATTGGGATAAACATCGGACAAAGTGTTTTTCGAGGTTATCAGAAACAATAATTTTACCGCTACTTTTTTGGTTTAATAATTATTGTAGATAGTACTGCAACAAAAGCAGCAACAAAGAATGTAAGTATACGTGATGTAATATATTCTTCCATTCCGGTACTTATCCAAATAATTGTAAAAGCCATACCCGATATTATTGTAAGTAATACTGCTTTACCATGATATGCTTTCCAAAAAAGCGTAAAAAGAATTACTATAGAGAAAGTACCTCCAATACCTGCCCAAACATACGAAACTAATGTAAATATTAATGTTGATGGAGAAACGTAGGCGATTATTAAAGCAACAATTGCTAATCCGGCAGTAACAATTCTTGACCTCAGTAAAGAGTTTTTATTACTTAGTTTATCCTTAAAAGCCGGTTTTATAAGATTCTCATTTAATTCAGTTGCCGATAGTATCAGAAGTGAATCTGCGGTTGAAATCATTGCTGCAATTGCTCCGGTAATAAGTATTGCTGCAAGTGCCGGGGGGAATATCTTTAGTAAAACTGCCGGCATAACAAATTCGGGATCTTCAAGACCATTAGGACCAAAGATTGCAAGACCAATCCATCCTAATGAAAGTGCTCCAATATATGCAATGAGAGTCCATAGTATTCCAATGTTTCTTGCTTGTTTTGCCTGTTTGGTGTTTCTAATTGCCATAAACCTCATGCTTAATTGAGGCTGCCCGCCAAGGTAGCCAAAGAACCATGAAAATCCTCCCATTATTACAATTCCTATTGAGAAACCTTCAGTTGCTCCTGTAAAAGAATTGTAACTTTCGCCGGCACTTGATAATGCCGTGGGAATACTTTGAGCAAATAGTTCAGGGTGAGCTGATAAATAAAATAAGCCTACGATAGGACCGACTATTAAAGTTATTATCATAATAATGGCTTGAATTACATCAGTATAGACAACACTTCGAAATCCTCCGTAGATTGTATACGGAATTATTATAGCAGCTGTAATAATTAGTCCTACTTTTTGGTCGATGTTAAACATGGTATGTAAGGTTTTGCCACCACCAAGAAATTGTGCACCAACATAAAAAAAGAAGAAGAAAACAATCGTAAAACTACCTACTATTCTTATCCATTTACCCATATCACCATGCCGTTTGGCTAGATATTCGGTAAATGTATTAATATTATATTTCTCTGCTTCGTCTCTAAGTCGCCATGCCAATATTGCCCAGGTTGCTACAATACCGCTTACACAGCCAACTGCTGTCCAAATCTCGATTAATCCTGTTGCAAAGGCTGCTCCCGGTAATCCCAAAAGAGCCCATGATGATTCGCCCGTAGCTCGCTCTGACAATGCTGCTACCCAGCCGGGTAAGTCGCGACCTGCAATCGCATAATCAGAATTAGTCTTAACTTTTCGTCCCTGGTATAACCCCCAAAGTATTAATAAAGTCATATAGCCTAACATTACCAGTAATATCTGAGTATTATTTTCCATAGCAATTTATTTATCTGATTATTATGAATATTAAAACAAAAACATTTCAGTATTTCAAAGTAAATGATTCTATATGATTTTTCAAACTAATCTTACGATAAGATACTCTTGAATAATTAATTTTGATAGTACTCTGTAGGCTGGCATATTACATATGTCGCAGATTATCACGTTTATAATATTTTTTGCAAATTTTTAAACCACAGATTTAAACAAAAGCTTTGTTTGCTTTTTTGTAAGGATTAGTTCTATCAGTTTTGTGAATCTATGGCATTTGTTAAAAGTTTTGTTTATACTTTCTGAGCACTAAGGTATTTTTAGTATATTTGAATAACATTATAAGTTGATTGCTTATGAGCAGGACAGTTTACAAAATGGAAATAATAGAGAGGAAGGATGAATATTCACTTGTAAGGATTAATGATGCTGATAATTTCTCAGTGATCAATTATAATTTTAAGGAAAGAGATTTTTATTTTATTATAAATAAAATTGACTGCCTTGTAATATGTAAGAACCAGTTATTGAAGATTCTAAACTCTAAAAGTAAAAACTCATTTTTTGAGGGCTTTGGTTTAAATTTCGTTCTTGATAAAGATTATATTGATTACAAGCAGTATTTTAACGATAGATTGCTGGTTGTGGACAGGAGAGGAGATGAAGAAAAGATTTATACGCTTAAGAAAGAAACAGATAGTATAAAAACTATTTTTACTGATGCTTGTTGTTTAACTGAAAAGCAAAGTGCCGCATGGGCAATAATTATTAGAGGCAAAAAGCAATTATTATCTATGCATTATAATAAATTAAGAACACGAAGTAATAATTTAATAGAGTTGTTGGCGGTAATTGAGGGCATTAAATTGGTTGATAGTTCTGAGAAAATCCGGTTAGTTTGCGATAGTCAATATGTAATTAAGGGAATCTTTAGTTGGGTTCCGGTATGGAAATTAAACAACTGGATTACGGCAAATGGTGTGAAAGCTAAAAATATTGAATATTGGAAGGAGCTTGACTACTTATTGAATAATAGGTATATAGAATTTCAATGGGTGAAAGGTCATAGAGATAATTTTGAAAATGGACTATGTGATTATTATGCCCGATTGGTTGCAGAAAGATAATTATTTGCCTCAGGTTATATTCAAAAAAAACTACTATCTTGTTGCAACAATTTATTCTATGGTATTTATAGAGTATTTTGTATAAAATGAAAAACTATATCTATTGAAATTTAAAGAATTTAAGTTTAGAAAAGAAGTAAACGAGAGCATAGAAGCTATGGGCTTTGAAGAGGCTACGCCCATTCAGCAAAGGGCAATACCTTATGTGCTTGATGGACATGATTTAATTGCTTGTGCCCAAACAGGCACAGGTAAAACAGCTGCATTTTTATTGCCATTATTGCATAATATAATTGAAAATCCCGGGAAAGGAATAAAAGCCATTATTATTGCACCAACCAGAGAACTTGCTATTCAAATCGATCAACAAGTTGAGGGCTTTTCATATTTTCTTTCAGTTTCATCTATTCCAATATACGGAGGTGGAGATGGATTAACATGGGGACAGCAAAAAACAGCATTAATAAATGGTGCTGACATAATAATTTCTACTCCCGGACGATTAATATCCCATCTTGAATTTGGATATGTTAATCTAAGTAATCTGAGATATTTAGTTTTGGATGAAGCCGACAGAATGCTGGATATGGGTTTTTATGATGATATTGTTACCATAGTAAAACATATTCCTGTAAAACCTCAGACATTAATGTTCTCTGCTACTATGCCTGATAAGATCAGAATATTAGCTAAAAAACTTTTGAATAATCCTAAAAGGGTTGATATTGCCATATCAAAGCCTGCCGAAGGTATTATTCAGGGTGCTTACCTTGTGTACGACAATCAAAAACTGGCATTAATTAGTGATTTACTTAAAGATAAAGAGATGAATTCTGTGCTCATCTTTTCTTCTACCAAAGTAAATGTAAAAAAGATAGGGCAAAGCTTGTCAGGATTGGGTTTTAACTCAGCAAGTTTACATTCTGACCTAGACCAAACAGAGCGTGAAAACGTATTACTGAACTTTAGGAATAGAAAAACTCAGATTCTTGTGGCAACAAATATTGTTTCGAGAGGTATCGATATTGAAGGAATAGATTTAATTATAAATTATGATGTCCCTCGAGATGCCGAAGATTATGTTCACAGAATCGGGCGTACGGCAAGAGCTGATTCATCGGGCGTTGCTATTACTTTTATAAATGAAATTGACCAAGAAGCTTTTGATGGAATAGAAAAAATGCTTGAAACGATTATATACAAAATCCCTTTACCGGAGCATCTTGGAAAGGGACCTGAGTATAACCCAAAACGTAAAGGAAATCGTTCGCGAAAAAATACATCGAATAAAAAGAAGTTCTATAAGCGTAAAAAGACTTATTCAAAACATAAGAAGGGGAATAATAAAGATAAGAAGTAAAACAAATGATTGAATGGCTTAATGATATAGATACTAGATTATTACTCTTTCTTAATAGTTTTAATAATAGCTTCTTTGATATGCTAATGTATTATATTAGTAAAACATCTACATGGATTCCTTTTTACATTATCATTATATTCTTAATTATTCGAAAAGAATCATTCAAGCGGGGTTCTGTTGTCCTGCTTTTTCTTATCCTTTCTGTTTCACTTGCCGATTTTACATCGGTACACCTGTTTAAGGAAGTGTTTCAACGTTTACGCCCTTGTCATAATCAGGAATTACAGGGATTAGTTCATATTGTGCATGATAAGTGTGGTGGATTATATGGTTTTATTTCTTCTCATGCTACAAACACCTTTGCTGTGGCCATGTTTGTTTCGCTTCTTTTTAAGAATCGCTATGTTTGGATAGCTATGCTATTGTGGGCATCAATAATTTCGTATAGTCGCATATATTTAGGCGTGCATTACCCCGGCGATGTAATAGCAGGTTCACTATGGGGAATGATTATATCTTTTGTGTTTTATAAAATCTACAATAATATTTATCTTAATAAATTCATAATTAAAAACTGATTATGAAAGCATTCAATGTCAGGGTATATGGTCTTTGTATAAATTCAAGTAATGAAATATTGCTTAGTGATGAGTTCCGGTTAGGAATGAAAATGACCAAGTTTCCGGGAGGTGGTTTAGAATATGGCGAAGGAACACGTGATTGTCTTAAGCGTGAACTATTTGAGGAAACCGGCGAAGAAATTATTGTTGGTAATCATTTATATACAACAGACTTCTTTCAGCAAAGCCTATCGTTTAAAGAGTTTCAGCTTATAAGTATATACTATTTCTTTAGCTTTGTTAATAAACCAAACTTTCCAATCTCTAATAAGGCATTTGATTTTGATAAACTTACTGACGGTGCACAATCTTTTCGTTGGTTAAGCTTAGATGCTATTAGTCCCGATATGCTAAGCTTACCTGTTGATAAATATGTTGTTACAAAGTTATTGGCTAAGTAGTTAAGCCTTAAAAAGCCCAATATTTTAAGATGTCAAATTTTGAGAAAAACGCTTTCCAATAATTTATAATTTGAAATAAGTTAAAAAGAATTTGCTCTTTAATTCGATTGAGCATTTTCTTTAAATTAAATCCGGTTCCCGCTAAAATT
>JANTGP010000115.1 GCA_024762835.1 Bacteroidota bacterium | reverse complement strand
CAGGTGGTGGATTGAAGTTCCATATCCGGGTGAAAATGAGGAAGTAATAAAAGTTGTGTCATGCTAATTAATAGAGTACAAATTAGCATTAAAAGGAGAGATACCGGACAGATGGTGGAAAACATATCAAAAGATTAGTTAAATAAAAAATATGTGGAATAAAATATTTTACTTTAATTTTGGTTAATAATTAAGTCATATTATATTAAAAATGTACTGTTTTCGGGATTTTATATCATTTTGTATTTGTAGGTAATAAATATTTTTACTTATTTTACCCTGTTGTATGTGGATTGTTAATTAAAGATTGAGGATTAATATCATCATTATGAAAAAAATACTAACATTGCTAATTCTCTTGTTGTTTACTGTCATCGTGTATTCGCAACAAGACCAGCAGTTTAGCATGAATATGTTTAATCATGCTGCCGTTAATCCAGGTGCTGCTGGTATTAATGAAGGTGTATGTGCTACGGCTTTAATTCGTGAACAATGGATGGGTTTTGAAGGCCATCCTTCAACAAAAGTTTTTAATGTTAATACTCCTTTAGCCTTTGTCGGCCTACCTGTTGGTGCAGGTTTAACCATTTTAACTGACAATATTGGCTTTTATAAAAATGTATCCTTAAATCTTGCAGCAGCCTATCAGATTGATTTGGGAAACGGTATTTTAGGCGTTGGAGCAAACTTTGGATTTAATAACCAAGCGCTCTCAAACACCGATTGGTTTGTTGGTGATGGTGGTTCTGGTGCTAACTCAGATCCTTTAATCCCTAATGATGAAAGTGCTTTTGTATTTGATCTTGGTATGGGTGTTTTTTATAAGTCAGATAAACTATATGCAGGTCTTTCCAGTTTACATTTAAATGAACCTGTTGTTGAATTTGACCAAACTGCTAAAACATTCTTAAAAAGACATTATTATTTCACAAGTGGATATCATATAAATCTTCCTAATCCTTTATTTGAATTAACCCCATCTGTTTTTGTAAAATATGATGGTACATCAATGCAAATGGATATTAATGCAACATTAGAATATGATAAACGTTTCTGGGGTGGGGTTACATATCGCCTTGAAGATGCATATGTTGCAATGTTTGGAATGAACTTGATAGGAGGTGTCTCATTTGGTTTAGCATGGGACTTCCCAATGAGCCAAATGGGAACATATGCTCAAGGTTCTTTTGAGTTTTTTGGCAGATATTGTTTCCATGTATCGCGAAATACAAAGAAAGGAAGACACGGAGGAATATTAAATTTGGATTAATATTATTATTTGATAATATAACAAACTAGTAACAAAATACCGGAGGTATTATGAGAAAATTAAAGTTTTTAGTGCTTTTCATCCTAACTGCAATTCTTTTTAGTAATTGTGGAAATTATGGGAACGGTGAACTACAAGGCGTTCAAGATAGAGAGCGTTGGTTTACAACAGACCCTTATGGAATGAAATTTATCAAAATGGGTACATATAATATGGGATATAATGATCAAGATGTACCATGGGCAATGACCGCACAAGCTAAAACAGTTTCTATTCCACCTTTTTGGATGGATGAAACTGAAATAACAAATAATGAATATCGTCAGTTCGTTTACTGGGTAAGAGATTCAATTGCAAGAACAATGCTTGGCGAAGAATTTGAAGAATTTCTGATTTCCGAAGATCAATACGGTGAAGAAATAGATCCACCTTATCTAAACTGGGAAACCGAAATTGACTGGTCAGACCCTGAGTTTGCTGAAGTTCTTAATGATTTGTATCTTGCTGAGAATGAAAGATTCTATCGTAGAAAAGAAATTGATACTCGTAAATTGAATTATACTTATTGGTGGATTGATTTAAAACAAGCAGCAAAAAAGTTTAATTTTGACGGTAAGGTAAGACATCATTATGATTTTGAATCAGGAAGATACACAGGTCAGGTAAAGAATGAAAAGGGCGAAGTAGTTGATGTTACAGACAGGTCATCATTTATTATGAAAGATGTAATTAATGTTTATCCCGATACTTTATGTTGGATTACGGATTTTACATACTCTTTTAATGAGCCTATGACAAATGCATATTTTTGGCATCCTGCTTTTGACCACTATCCGGTGGTTGGTGTAAGCTGGAAGCAAGCAGTAGCATTTAGCAGATGGAGAACTCAACTACAAAATAATTATATTGCTGCCGGTGGCGGTGCATATCTGCAAGATTTCCGCTTGCCTCTTGAATCAGAATGGGAATATGCTGCAAGAGGAGGTCAGGATTTATCGATGTATCCATGGGGAGGGTATTATACTCGTAATAATTTAGGTTGTTTCTTGGCTAACTTTAAGCCTATGAGAGGTAATTATGTGGATGATGGTGGAATTTATACAGTAGCTGTTGGACAATTTGAACCAAATGAATTCGGTTTATATGATATGGCAGGAAATGTTTCCGAATGGACATCAAATGCATTTGATGAATCAGCTTATAGTTTTATGGATGACTTAGCACCGGATTATCAGTACGATGCTTTGCCTGATGAGACACCTACTCAAAAAAGAAAGGTAATTAGAGGTGGTTCCTTTAAAGATATTGGCTATTACCTGCAAAATGGAATAAGAACCTATGAATATCAGGATTCTGCAAGATCTTTCTTAGGGTTCCGTTGCGTTAGATCATTCTTAGGTCGAGACATAAATGATAATGGGACACAAGCATATTAAAAAAAAACATTTAAATCATATTAGTAATCTATTAAATTATTTTTTAAAATGAATCTTACTGAAATTGTTCAAAGTAAAGCGTATAAAGGGTTTATGGCAAAGCTTTATGGCTGGGGTGCATCTGTTGTACTATTAGGTGCCTTGTTTAAGATTAATCACTATGAAGGAGCCTCAATCATGCTTTTGATAGGTTTATCAACAGAAGCTGCTATTTTCTTCTTTTCTGCCTTTGAACCTCTACATGAGCAATACGATTGGAGTTTAGTTTATCCTGAGTTAGCAGGAATGGAAGATATTGAAGGAAAAGAGTCAATGTCATCTCAGAGTTTAGCTGATATGATTCTTGAGAAAGCTGAGGTAAGTAAAGAAACTCTTGAAAAATTAGGGACAGGAATTAATAAATTAAGTGATACAACTAGTGCTCTGTCTGATGTATCAGAAGCTAGTGTTGCAACTAAAGATTATGTTGCAAGTGTTCAAAAAGCCTCTCAAACAATGGACGGTATCTCCGAATCATCTGGTGCATATCAGGAATTATCAACTACTTTAAGTAAGAATCTTCAAACTGTATCTGAAGGTAGTACAAGTTATGCTTCTCAACTAGAGTCTCTTAATAAAAACTTGGTTGCCTTAAATTCTGTATATGAAATGCAACTGCAAGGAACTGAGACTCATATGAAAAATTCAAATGTTGCTACTGAAGGTCTTGCAAAAATGCTTGATAATTTGAATGCTTCTGTTGCCAGTACTGAGAAATATAGAGAAGAGGTAACTAAATTAGGTGACAAATTAGAAGCACTTAATACCATATATGGTAATATGCTTTCAGCAATGAATGTAAATAAGTAGATTGTAGTTTAATAATCAATTAATAGTAATATAGTATGGGTGCTACAAATTGTCCGGAAACCCCCCGACAGAGAATGATTGCAATGATGTATTTAGTGTTAACAGCTTTATTAGCACTTAATGTATCGAGGGAAATTATTGAAGCTTTTGTTCTTGTTGAAGAATCACTCAGTACTTCTGTAGAGACTTTTGATGAAAAGAATCAGAGTTTATATGCAAAGTTTTCTGCTGCCGAAATGAAAAATCCTGAGAAGGTTAGACCTTGGCGAGAAAAGGCTGATAAAGTGAAAAAGTATGCACATAGTTTATCGAATTTTATTCAAGATAAAAAAATTGAGATTATACAGAAGGCAGATGGTAAAGATGCTGCAGCAATTCATGGAAGAACTATTTACTCAGATTCAATTGAAAGTGCTAATAACCTTGACTATGGTGGTGTAGTTATGATTGGACCTGAATATAATAAAGCTGCTTATGCCTTGCATGATTCAATAGATAATTATAGAGAGTTTTTAAAATCAATTGTTGATCCAACTCAAATTGGTTTGATTACTTCGTTTGAGAATACTTTAAATACAGATGATCCTCCGGGTGAAGGTATGGATAAGAAAACATGGGAAACAGTTAGATTTGATAATTTGCCACTAATTGCAGTTATTACTATGTTATCAAAGCTTCAAACTGATATTAGTAATACCGAATCTGATGCCGTTAATTATTTGTTTAAGCAAATTGATGCAAAGGATGTTAAAGTAAATAAGATTGATGCTGTAGTCAAATCTAAATCAAATTATGTGTTTTTGAATGGTAAATATTCTGCTGAAGTTTTCTTAGCAGCTTTTGACACTACACAAACACCCCAAATCTATGTTGGTAAAGTAGACTCTTCTCAGAATGATGATGGAAGCTACTCATATTTTATGCATGGTGAGCAAGGTGTTGATTATGATACAATTCCTGTAATAAACGGAAAAGGTGTTTACGAAGCAACTGCAAACAGGTTATCACCTAGTATTGAGTGGGGTGGATTAATTGAAATTCCTGTTCCAGGTGGAACAGTTGAAAGATTTCCATTTAAAGCTGATTATCAGGTTGCTGAGGCTGGTTTAGTTGTTTCACCTACGAAAATGAATGTTTTTTATATAGGTGTCGATAATCCTGTAGATATTTCTGTTCCAGGTGTGCCAAAAGAAAATATTGTTGCGTCAATGACAAATGGTTCTATAAAAGTTGATAAAGCGCATGGTGGTTGGGTTGTTAGACCCTTAAAAGGTGATTTGACTGGTAAAAAGACAAAAATTACTGTTACTGCTGATGTAGATGGTAAAAAGAAAGAAATGGGATCTGTAACTTTCAGAGTTAAAACAGTTCCTGATCCAGTTGCTAAGGTTGGTGGAAAAAAAGGTGGACGAATTCCTAAAACAGTATTGTTGGCTCAAACAGGAGTATTTGCAGAAATTGAACAGTTTGATTTTGAAATGCCATTTAAAGTAACTTCATTTGATGTTACTGCTAATATTAAAGGCTACGAAGTTGTTGAACACGCAAAAGGGAATAGATTTACTTCCGCTCAGTTTAATTTGATAAATAAGCTTAGACGAGGTAACAAGATTAATATTGAAAATATTAAAGCCAGAGGTGAGGATAAAATTAAGAGAAGTCTTTCGCCTTTAATCTTTAAGCTTCAGTAACTAAAATTTTATATTATGAAAAGAGTATTTGTTTTTATATTTGTGGGATTAATCCTATTTGCCATTAAGCCTGTTAAACTTGAGGCTCAGGATGTTTTGAATGGAATTTACCAAAAGCAAAGAGATAAGAATCGTAAACCTATCCCTTATAAGAGACTTAGAGAGGCTGATGTGATGTGGTCAAAATTTATAATACGTAAAATTGATCTTAGAGAAAAGGTAAATCATCCGCTTTACTATCCAACTGAGCCAATTCAAGAAAGAATGAGTCTTATAGACTTATTACTTCATGGAATTAAAAATGAGGGATTAACTGCTTTTAGTCCTGATGAATGGGCAGGTAAGGAATTTGATATACCCATGACATGGTCTGAGATTGAGGATAAGTTCGATGCCAAGGCTGATACTCAAGATGTATATAATGTGGATACTGAAGAATATGAAACAAAGATAATTCAACAAGAGTTGGTTTCATCAGAGGTAAAGCAGTATTTAATAAAGGAAATGTGGTACTTCGATAATAAGTATGGCACGTTGAATGTACGTATTATTGGAATTTGTCCTATTCGTGAATTTGAAAAACAAACAAGTGAGGAAATGAGTATGGAGTCTTTAGCTTTAGCTGAGGAAAATGCAGGTGAGCCCTCAAAAAGGAAATTATTTTGGATTTCGTTTGAAGATGCCAGACCATTATTTGCAAATCATGAGGTTTTTAATCCATATAATGATGCTGAAAGACGAACATTTGATGACATATTTTTTAAGAGAAAATTCTCAAGTTATATTGTTCAGGAATCAAATGTCTATGATAACAGGAATATTAATGAATATTCATTAGGACCGAAAACAATGTTGGAGGCTGAACGAGTGAAAAATTGGATATTTAATCTTGAACAAGATTTATGGCAATATTAAGATATTAAATAATGAGAGCGACTTTTTAGTCGCTCTTTTTTTTTATTCTTTTATAGTGTTAATCAAATTCTATTTATTATTGTCATCCAGGTTATCTACTATATTACGAATCCTTTGTTCTTCATCTTTCTTGATTATTAAGATCTTATTGTCAGATTCAGCAATAATATAATTATCCAAACCTTGTACAACTATTAATTTATCTTCGGATATGTTTACGATACAATTATTTGTATCATAACACTTAATATTGTTTCCAATTAAAACATTATTATTTGAGTCATGTTGTGAATTCTCGAAAAGAGACCCCCATGTGCCTAAATCAGACCATCCGAAATCAGAACATAATACATGCACTTCTTTTGCTTTTTCCATTATGCCATAGTCAATGGAAATATTTCTACACTTACTATATGTTTCTTTTATAAATTCACCTTCTTTCTCAGTATCATATAGATCAATGCCAATTTTAAATAGTTCATTTACATCTTGTAGATTTTTCTCAAGATTACTAATAATTGAGTTTACTGACCATATAAAAATTCCTGAATTCCATAAGAATTGTCCACTATCAAGAAATTTCTTTGCCAATTCTTTATTTGGTTTTTCAGTAAATGTTTTTACACGTTTAATCTCAAGATTATTAAATATACCTTCTTCTAACTGAATATATCCATAACCCGTTTCGGCTCTGTTGGGCTTTATCCCTAAGGTAAGCAATGCATTGCTATCTGCTGAAAATTGTAAGCCTTTTTCAATAACTTTATTAAATTCTGATTCATTTAAGATCAGATGATCGGAAGGTGCTACAATAATATTTGCCTTTGCATTCCTTTTTAATATTTTATAGCTAGCATAGGCAATACAAGGAGCAGTATTCTTTCGTTGAGGTTCTAATAATATTTGATTAGCTTGTAGATCAGGTAATTGTTCTGATACTAGTTGAAAATATTGGCTGCCGGTTACAATATAAATATTTTCGACAGGACATATATTTTTGAACCTTGAAAAGGTTTGTTGAAGCAATGTTTTACCTACACCAAGTATGTCAATAAATTGTTTTGGTTTCTTTGTAATGCTTAAAGGCCAGAATCTGCTACCTATTCCACCTGCCATTATTACACAATAATTATTCTTATTCATAGTATTATACATTATAAATCAAGATAAAAGTTTGTATCAATTTGAGTAATTAAAACAATGCTAAAATATAAAAAGCTAGAGGACCACAAAAATAATAGCAATAATTAGTTTTTATTAATTAAATTTGTTCACATTCAATAATGCTAATTTTTAAGTATGAAATTTTTATTTCATTTAGGTCAGTATGCACTACTAATGCAAAAGGTGTTTTCAAAGCCTGAAAAGAAAAGATTGTATTTTCGTCAACTTTTGGTTGAGCTTGAAAGCTTGGGTTTAAACTCGCTTGGGATAGTGGTAGTAATATCTGTTTTTATGGGTGCTGTTATCACAATTCAAACCGGATTAAACCTCGAAAACCCTTTTATCCCATTGTATCTAATTGGTTATGGAACAAGAGATTCAATGATTCTTGAGTTTTCCAGTACAATTGTCAGCCTGATACTAGCAGGGAAGATAGGAAGTAATATTGCATCGGAGATTGGAACAATGAGAGTTACAGAACAAATTGATGCATTAGAAATAATGGGAGTGAACTCAGCTAGTTATCTTATTTTTCCTAAAATTTTAGCAGCTGTTATTAGTTTCCCGTTTTTAGTTATAATTAGTATTTTTATTGGAATAATCGGTGGCTGGCTTGGTGGTTGTGTTTTAACCGATGTATTATCAACAGATGCTTACATTGTTGGATTGAGGTATTATTTTGTCCCATACTACATTACTTATTCGCTTATCAAAACTACTCTATTTGCATTTATTATTACATCTGTTTCGTCATATTATGGATATTATACTGAGGGTGGGGCATTAGAGGTAGGACGCTCAAGTACAAAAGCAGTTGTTTATAGTAGTGTATTAATTCTGCTTTTTAATTTGATATTAACTCAACTTTTACTTGCATGATAGAAGTAAAGAATATAAATAAGTCATTTAATGACATCTCGGTTCTTAATGATGTTTCAATTTGTTTTGAAGAGGGTAAAACGAATCTGATAATTGGGCAAAGTGGTTCGGGGAAAACTGTTTTGTTAAAATGTATTGTCGGGCTTCACGAGATTGATAGCGGTCAGATACTATATGATCAGAATGATTTTTCCAGAATGAATTTTAAAGAAAGAAAGAATATTAGAAAACAAATTGGCATGGTCTTTCAGGGTGGTGCATTGTTTGATTCGGCAAGTGTTGAGGAGAATATACTTTTCCCATTAAATATGTTTTCAGATCAGTCATTTGAAGAGAAACTGGAAAGAGTACACTTCTGCTTAAAAAGAGTTAATATTGAAAATGCATCTAATAAGTTTCCATCAGAGTTAAGTGGTGGAATGAAAAAACGTGTTGCTATTGCCAGAGCAATTGCATTAAATCCTAAATATTTATTTTGTGATGAACCTAATTCCGGACTTGATCCTAAAACTTCTATATTAATTGATAACTTGATTAAAGAGTTGACTATTGAGTATAATATGACAACAATTATAAATACTCATGATATGAATTCAGTATCTGAAATTGGCGATAGAGTAATTTTTATCTATCAAGGAAATAAATATTGGGAAGGCTCAAGTCAACAGATTTTTAAGTCAGATAATGAGCAACTTAACGATTTTGTTTTTGCATCAAAATTGTACAAAAAAATACGCGAGATTTATTAGAAGTCCCTTAAGTGTTTGTTCTGTTTATTTATCAACAGATAGAATTCTATTGTAACTTAAATGAGGCTATTTTAAGCTAAATGACCCATTTCCGATTAATTTGCCATTTGTAAAGATGTCAATATTGTAAGTGCCCGGGATCAAAGATTCATTATTGTCAACAAAAATACATGCTTCATTAAGCTTTGTATTATCATATTCAACAATTCTTGTTGCAGAGTAAACAATTTCTTTCCCTTCAAAATCGAATAAATTATATTCCGATTCGGCAATTATTAATTCATCAGGTCTGGCAATTCTGACATATACATTTATGCTTTTGCTTTCAACAATGCTATTGTCAGGAATTACAAAACAAATTTTAATCTTCTGAACTTTTTTAGCAATACGGGTCTTTCTATGACGTTTCTTGAAAACCTCAATAACAACATCCTCTGCTTTTAGTGTTGAAGCTATCTGAACCTTTTCTTCCAGGTTCTGTGTTTTCTCTGCTAATACATGCTTTGCTTCTTTTTCATTCAGATACTTTTCAGTTACATTTTTGTTTTCCTCAATTAGTATTTTATTCCTGGTATTTAATGAGTCTATTTGAACAACATAACTTTTCATGATATTTCTTAAAGTAGATAATTCTTTTTTGTAAGATCGAATTTTAGACTTACCGCTATCTATTTCTTTTATATACCCCATTATTTTTATCTGCTGTTCTTCAAGCATATAGTTTATGCTGTCATTATCAGTCATTAATGAATCATATTGAACAAGCAATGAATTAAGTTCGGCTTTAACACTTTCTTTTTCTGATGTTGTTTTGACGACCTCTTCTATTTTTTTATCTGTTTCTTTAATTTGATTAAAATAAAGGTAACTTATAAAAACTATGACAAGCGATAACAATACAATTATTGAGGTGTAAATCAAATTTGACTTATTATCTTTGTTATTCATTACTTCTTCTGACATATCTAATTTATTTATTGATAGTTTAATTTATAAAGCGTACAAAATTATATATTATTTTGAGTTGTTAAAA
>JANTGP010000114.1 GCA_024762835.1 Bacteroidota bacterium | reverse complement strand
ATGTCCTGTGCTTCTAATGATTTTGAGAACAACGCAGTTGATTTATAAACTAAATTTGCAAATTGCGATATTCGTATTGTTGGAAAGTTTGACGGTCTAAGTCTTAGAAATTTCCATTGTTGAGCTTCAATGGGTTTTAGCTTGTATTTTTTCTTTAAAAAGAGATATTCTTTTTTTAACTGATTGAAATATTCATCATCAGGTATTGTGTCATCAAGCATACCTGCCTGTCCAAATAGAAGAGCTTCGAGTTGAATTAAATTATTTTTGTGTTTTGCCAGAATCAAAAGTGGCAAAGAAAGTGCAAGTTGCTCAAATGCTTCGGAATTTATGTTTAGTCCAAAACTGCGGGCTAATTTATGATAAAAACTTTCTTCCCAATTATTTTTATTTCTTTCAAGACTCTCTAATATTAACTGGGATTTTGAATTTAACCTTTCAATAGCAATTTTAGCTAACCAGAAATGAATATCAAATTTATTTAAGCCGGGTAAATAATTTTGGCATGCAACCCATTGCTTGTTTTTCATCAACTGATTATATCTGCTTTCAAAATTTGTATTATATTTTATTTGTAATGTTGTAATAGTCTCGCCATTAGCTCTTTTTATATCAGTGTCGTGGTTTAATACAACATGCAAGATTACATTGTTGTAGGCAGCATCGTCAGAATGTTTATGTTTATTCCAGTCAGATGAGTTAATATGAATCTCAATATTCCCAACCCAAATTGTTTCGCCAATCTTTATTTTGGCATTAAAAAAATCGGGACCGGCATTGTGGTTATGCTCACCATGCTTTATAACCTCAATCTTTTCACCTGAGGTTGAGATAAGATTATTACTGTCGTAGTATGAGTAATTCCAAAGAAAATGAATAAAATCTTCTGACATTATAGTTTTAAAATTTTGCATTAAAGTTATAAAAAAATAGCATTAATACAAAGTGAGTGATCCTCGGAACTCATGCTTATGAAATATTGTAAGCAGATTTAAATAAACGTTTACCCATTATTCTGGTAGAAAATGTTACAAACGAAACTACGGTTATTGAGCTCAGGGGCATAAGTATTGCAGCAACAATAGGGGAGAGAAGTCCGTCAACAGCAAAGCTAAGCCCCACAATATTATATACAATTGATATTGCAAAGCTTATCTTAACAATTTTCATTGATGTTTTTGAAAATTTAATGAAATCACTCAGCTTATTTAACCGGCCGGCTTCAAGTATGGCATCAGATGCAGGTGAAAATTGGTAAATATCGTCGGCAATTGAAATACCTACATTACTTGCATTTAAAGCACCTGCATCGTTTAAACCGTCGCCAACCATTAATACATTATGCTTATTTTTCTTAAGTTTATTTATATAATCTAACTTTTCCTGAGGTGATTGATTAAAATGAATATTTTCTTTTTTATTGAAAATGGAAATTAATCTTTCTTTTTCAGCATCATTATCTCCCGAAATAACATGCAATTCATATTCTTTACTTAAAGAGTCTATAACTTCCTGAATCCCTTTACGGTATTTGTTGGCAATTGTGTATTTTGCAACAAATTTATCATCAATTGAAACATATATTTCAGAAGCATTTGATGATTCTTCATTTTGCTCATTTAAAACAAATTCGCGTGAACCTAATTTTATGTGCCAACCATGCACTATTCCCTTAATACCAGATGATGGTAGTTCCATGAAATCATCTACATGTTCAATTGTATCGGTTATAATAAAATCGAATAAAGCTGCACTTAAGGGGTGTGCAGATTGGCGGGCTAATGATTTTATTGCAGAATTTTCTTTATCGTCTGGTTTACCTTCAACTAATTTTACATTTTTTGAGCGAGAGTAAGTTATGGTTCCTGTCTTATCAAAAACAACACTGTCAATTTTTGTTAGTCTCTCAACCACATCAGTATTTTTCAGGTAGAAACCTATTTTACCGAAAATACGCATTGCAGTTCCAAAGGTAAATGGCATCGACAAAGCAATAGCACAAGGGCATGCTACAATTAATACCGATGAAAAAGCTATTATTGCTTTATCAGGATAAACAAAATACCAGAATATACCTGCAGAAAATGCTATGCTTAATACAGCATAAGTAAAATATTTACTTAGTGAATCAATTAAGGTTGATATTTCAGATTTTGATTTTTCTTCGTTCGTATTTTGGTTCCATAATTGGGTTAACTGACTCTGTTCTACATCTTTCTTGACTTCAATCTCAAGGGCACTTCCTATTTGCTTACCTCCTGCATAAATATAATCATCTTCTTTCTTGGCAACAGGAAGAGATTCACCTGTTACAAATGAATAATCGATATTACCTCTGCCTTTAACTATCTTACCATCAGTTGGTATTAACTCTTGGTTTCTAATTAAAATATGGTCACCTGCTTTAAGGTCTTTAAGTTGGGTGCTGACTTCTCCATTTCCAGTAATTAATGATACTGCAACCGGAAAATATGACTTATAATCGCGGTCGAACGCAAGAGCCTGATAGGTTTTGTTTTGGTACCATTTGCCAATGAGAATAAAAAAAACAAAACCTGTAAAGGAATCAAGATAACCTGGGCCGCTTTTGGATAATATATCGTACATGCTTTGCCCGAATAAAGCAAGTATGCCCAGGGTAATTGGCATATCAATATTGATAATCTTGTGATTCAGGTTTTTATAAGCCGAAACAATATATTCACTACTACTATAAAATAATACAGGAAGAGACAGTATAATATTTAATATACTGAAGAAGTTTTTGAAATTCTGCCCAAGTTCTTCTCTGAACGAAAGATATTCTGGCATGCTTAATAGCATGATATTACCAAATGCAAAGCCTGCAACTCCAATCTTAATTAGTAAGCTTTTATTGCTCTTACTTTTACTTTTATCGTCTAAACTGTCAAGATTTATTTGTGGAATATAATGTGCCGAAGCTAATAATTCTACAAGCTTACGAAGGCTAATTTCTTTTTCGTTAAAAGTTATGGATACTTCTTTTTTTACAAAATTTGCTAATGAACTTTTAATACCCTTGTCAAAAAGATGCAGATTTTCGAGCAACCATATACAAGAAGCACAATGAATAGAAGGAATATATAAAGTTACTTTTTTTAAATCGCCCTCCGAGAACTCGTATAGTTTTTCCTTAATTTCATCATTATCCAGGTAGGCATATTTATTCCCAAATGTTTGTTGCTCAAGCCGTACACCGGGAGTTTCTTCTATCTCGTAATATTTGTAAAGCTTGTTTTTGTTTAAAAGTTGATAAACGGTTTTGCAGCCATGGCAACAGAAATTTTTTCCTTCCCAAACCACTGGATATTTTCCGCAATCATCGCCACAATGTACGCATTTGTTTGAATCCATCTTTTAATTTATATATCACAAAGAAAATCAAATTTTATCAAAAAAAAGGCTGTCTTTTTATTTAGACAGCCTTTTTATTAGAACCTAATTAAATATTCTTTTGTGCTCTTTTCCTTTCATGTTCATTAAGAAGTATTTTCCTTAATCTAATTGATTTTGGTGTTACTTCAACGTATTCATCTTCTTTAATGTACTCAAGAGCTTCTTCGAGACTGAAAATTACTGCAGGGGCTATCCTTACTTTTTCGTCGGAACCGGAAGCTCTCATGTTGGTCAGTTTCTTCATTTTACATACATTTAAAACCAAATCACCGGCTTTAGTGCTTTCGCCAACTACTTGACCAGCATATACATCTTCTTGTGGCGATACAAAATATCTCCCTCTATCTTGTAATTTGTCTAAAGCATAGGAGAAAACAGTTCCGGTTTCCATCGCAATTAGAGAACCGTTATTTCTTTTCTCAATGTTTCCTTTCCATGCTTCGTAAGCAATAAAACGGTGAGAAATTATTGCTTCACCGGCTGTAGCAGTAAGCAAATTGTTTCTTAGTCCTATAATTCCACGTGATGGAATCTTAAAGTCAAGATGAATCCTGTCGCCTTTACGCTCCATATTTAATAGTTCGCCCTTTCGTTTTGAAACCATCTCAACGGCTTTGCCTGAAATATCTTCGGGCAAGTCAATTGTTAGTTCTTCAATTGGTTCGTGAAGTTCACCACCAATCATCTTTTTAATAACTTTTGGTTGACCTACTTGTAATTCATAACCCTCTCTACGCATTGTTTCAATTAAAATTGACAAATGCAGTACGCCCCTTCCATATACGTTAAATGAATCAGCCGAGTCGGTTGGTTCAACTCTAAGGGCAAGGTTTTTTTCCAATTCTTTTGTCAATCGTTCCTTTATATGACGTGAAGTTACGAATTTTCCCTCTTTACCATAAAACGGTGAGTTATTAATGGTAAAGTTCATACTCATTGTGGGTTCGTCAATAGTTATTGGGTCAAGGGCTTCGGGTGTTTCAATATCAGCTATAGTATCTCCAATATCAAATCCGTCAATACCCACCAAAGCACATATTTCACCTGATTCAACTTGTTCTACTTTACTCTTGCCTAATCCTTCGTAAACCAGTAATTCTTTAATTTTGGTTTTAATTATTGTACTGTCTCTTTTAATTAATGCAATTTGCTGGTTTGTTTTTAAAACACCTCTGTTTAATCTACCTATTGCGATACGGCCAACATAAGGCGAGTAATCTAAGGAGGTTATTAGCATTTGCGAAGCCCCTTTTTTTGACTTTGGTGGCGGTATTTGCTCTAATATTGCATCAAAAAGAGGAATGATATCATCACCTGCTTCTCGCCAATCATCAGACATCCAGCCTTCTTTTGCACTTCCGTAAATTGTTGTAAAGTCCAGTTGATCTTCTGTTGCATCAAGATTAAACATAAGGTCGAAAACTTCTTCCTGCACTTCCTCCGGACGGCAGTTTGGTTTATCAACTTTGTTTATCACAACAATAGGTTTTAAACCAAGCTCAAGAGCTTTTTGTAGTACAAATCGAGTTTGAGGCATCGTTCCTTCAAATGCATCAACCAAAAGCAATACACCATCGGTCATGTTCAAGATACGCTCTACTTCGCCACCAAAATCGGCGTGACCCGGAGTATCAATAATGTTTATCTTCGTATCTTTATATCTTACAGAAACATTCTTTGACAGAATGGTTATACCTCTTTCTTTTTCAAGTTCGTTGCTATCCATTATTAAATCACCCGGTTCTTCATGGTCTTTAAACAGTTTTCCCTGAAGAATCATTTTATCAACTAAGGTTGTTTTACCATGGTCTACATGGGCTATAATGGCAATATTTCGTATGTTTTGCATGTAATTATTTTAAGGCCGCAAAGATAGTCAAATTACAATGGCTTTCATTATAAATTTATTTTGATGTAATCTGCTGTAATCCAGCTAAGTTGAGCCTAAGGTTTAATTGTTGTTATTCCTGATTTCTTGTTTTTTCTTAGAAATTAATCACTATATCGCTTAGTTTTCTTTTAGGAACATGATGAATACCTGACTTATCTCTCCAGTATCTAAATTCATCATCTATTTCCATTGATTCAAGTATCACTTTTTCATTTGGTTTGCCAATTGCTAAAACAAGAAGAATTTCCAAATTGTCGTCCAAGCTAAGTTCATTTCTTAAGTTTTTTCTGTCGATAGCAGCAATTATGCAACCGCCTAAGCCAATTTCGCTTGCACCAAGCATTATACTTTGTGCGGCTATTCCCTCGTCGCAAAACTGATTGCCGGCAATTGATTTATCGTGTGTAATTATTATATATGCCGATGGTTTTTCACTTTCTGCAGGTCCGTCCCAATCTTTCAAATAGCCTGCCCACGTAAGATGCTTAAATATTCTTTCATTTAATTCACTTTCATTTGAAATATAATATTTCAGTATCTGTGCATTTCGTGCTGAAGGTGATAGCCGTGCTAATTCAACAAATGAAAGTAATGTTTCTTTTGAGATTTTTTGATTCTGATAAAAACGCCTATAGCTTCTGTTTCTTTTTATTATCTCTTTTAATTCCATTTATAATACTTTAGACTTTTGCTAAATAAATACCACTTCCATATTTTGTGTCTATCTTTTTTACTTCCGCGAAATTTTGCTTTAACTCTTCACAAAAGTTCTTTTTAAAGTTTTTATAGTCGCTTCGCTCCATAAATTCAAGAAACCTAACAAATATGGGTGTTCTTCCGCTAAAATCGTGAATAATTATATATCCCTTCGATACTCGTTTCATCTCTGAAAGAATCTTTTGCCGTCTGTCTCCTGTAACTCCATGAAGCATATAAGCTGCTGTTACAATATCAAATGAATCATCATTAATATCTTTTAAGTTTTCCGAATCGCCATATGAGAATTTAATCTCAGGATGTCTTTTCCGGCTTACTTCAACCATTCCTGAAGAAAAGTCGACACCTTCAACCTTTTTTGCTCCTCCTTGTAAATAGGCATAAGACCATGCACCTGTTCCCGAACCAACATCAAGTACTGTTTTACCCACTATAGAAATTTCATCTTTTAATAATTCAATTACATCTCTATAGTTGTCGCTTAATGACTTATCGACATGAGAGTATATGGGGGCAATAAGATTAAATATAAACTTTGCCCTTTTATTTGCATCTTTTGAAAAGTAATGAATTATTGACATTGTGCTATTACCTTATTATTCAGTAAACTGAAATTTTAACTGATATAACTATTGAATTTAACTACTTCATCAAATGCCTTACGAATCTTAGTTCTTTTTTTATCAGATTTCGGATAACCCAGACTAATAACTAAACCAATGGTTTTATTTTTAGGAATATCAAGCAATGATTTAATCTTTTTAGCATCGAACCAGCCCAACATACAAGAACCAATACCTAATTCAGCAGCCTGTAAACAAATATGTTCGGCGGCAATACCTATATCAATAAGAGGATATTCTTTGTTTTTTATTGCACCACCAATCTGGGTAATTACTCTTGGTTTTTCTATTACCATAACAATTAAAACCGGAGCTAATACTGTAAACTTATTAAATGACACAAGTTTACTAAAAGTTGCTTTTGCAACTTTATCTTTTAACTCTTTATCATCAACAACAATAAAAGTCCAAGGCTGGCTGTTACTTGCCGAGGGAGCTAACCTTCCTGCCTCAAGAATTTGTTTTATCTTATCTTTCTCAATTGATTTATCAGTATAAGCACGGTCGCTTTGCCTGTTTGTAGCAAGTTCAATAAAATTTGAATAATTAATCATCAGTAAATGTCAGGTCGATATTATGGAACTTAATATGATAATCTTTCATTGACTCAACAATTACTTCATGGGCATCTTTTACTCCATAAATATGAGTGATTTCAGCGTTACGCTTTTCGCCACCGGGCATATCTTTGTATGTTAGGAAGTAATGTTTTAACCTTTCAACTACCAGCTCCGGTAAATCTGATATATCAGAATAATTTTGATACACTGCATCATTATTCATAACAGCAATTATCTTATCGTCTGCCTCATTACCGTCTATCATTCTAAATCCCCCAATTGGTCTTGCATTAACTAAAATATTGCCATGTGAAATATTTTTCTCGGTAAGTATGCAAATATCCAGAGGGTCGGCATCGCCAATAATATCTTTTCTGTCAAGTGCTTTACGGCTTAACTTAGCAACATTAGCCCCACAATATGTTTGTGGAATAAAACCATATAATGCAGGAATGACATTAGAAAATTTCTGAGGTCTGTCGATTCTTAAATAACCGCTATCTTTATCAACTTCATACTTTACTGTATCTGTTGGAACCATTTCAATAAAACTCAAAATAATATCGGGAGCTTTTTCTCCAATATCAATACCATGCCATGGGTGAGATTTATATCTTAGTCCCATAAGTCGACCTATTTGGTCCATAATGTTATTCTTCATAGTCTCAAATTATTAAATTTAATTTTGCAAAAGTAAGTAAATTATCGGGTTTGTTAATTATATCAGCTGTTTTACAATCAAATAAAGTAAAACAATATATTTGAATGTTTGTTCTTATAGAAGCAACTCAATTGTGATAATATAAAAAAACTATAGGGGACTTATAAAAATTAACTTAATTGAGCTCGCAAGCTCGGTTCATTTATTTCAAGAAACAAAATATAGCAAATAAAATGCACAGCATAAATTTTACTGAATAGCCTTATCTATTGTGAAAAATTTTAACGCAAGCAGATTGTCTTTTATATATGTTCCCCAAGGCTTTGCATAGTTTTTTTATATACTTCTTCAAATAGCTTGTTGCTTTGCTAATTAAAAAAAATGCTTATATTTGGCAAAGAGAGCTTTAAGGATAAGTGAAATTGACTAAAGTTGATTTCGTATAAAATTTGGTAGAGGTAAAATGAGCAAAGCATCAAATACTATTCTGGTAAAAAAGATTGAGCATAAGGGGAAAAACCATATTGGTCTGTTTTTTAAATATGACAGTAAAATTATTTCAATTATTAAGAAATTACCCGATATTAAATACAGCAATACAAAAAAGTGTTGGTATTTGCCATATAATAAAGATAATTTTGATAGTTTTACCAAACTTAATTTAACTTTTAGCATTGAACAAACATCAAGGCGAACCCGGGAAACTGCTAAGCCCTCGGACAAAACGCCCATAGCTACTAAGCTAGCACCATATCCGGAAAAGGAGAAAACCGGTGAAAATCCTGAATCCGGCATAGTTTCTAAAAAGAAACGTACAATAGATGTTTTGTTACAAGGACAGAAGTTTATAATTACTATTCCGTACAATGATATAGATATACTGAAAATCAAGAAATTGAAAGGAGCTTATTGGAACGGGAAAGAAAAGAAATGGATTTGCAAAGCATCAATAGAGAATGCTTTGATTTTACAAAATGAATTCAATGTATGGACAAGCCTGCAATGGGACGAAATTAAGAGATACTTACAGAATATACCTGTCTATTCGTTTTTAAGAATTAAGGATAATAAAAACAGCTACTTAAGTCTTGAGATTTGTAATTCGGCACAATTGATTGACTTTGTAAAAAGCCTCCCGAAAAGAAAATACTTTGCAAAAGAGAAGAAATGGCTTATACCAAAAGATGAGGCATTGTTACATCAGCTTAAAGCGAAATGTAAAGAATTGAAAATTGGCTTTTACAATAAAAGCAATGTGCCATTAACATTTTCTCAGCTTCTGGTAAAAGACGACTGGCATACATTCTTGAAGTATTTATTGAAAAAATATCCTGATGAATATTTACCAATGATAAGTACATATTTTGATAAATTGCTTCTTGAGAGGTACAGCAAGAACACAATATCTACTTATGTAAACTATTTTGTACATTTCTTAAAGTATTGTAAAACTAAGGGAATAGAATACGAAAATATTGAAATTTCAAGTATTAAGGCTTTTTTAACAGAAATTGCATACAAAGATATCAGTCCACGCACTTTATCGGTTTATTATAGTGCACTGCAATTCTGGAACGAAGTGGTAATGCAAAGAGGAAAATTACAAATAAACGGACTTAACCGACCACGTAAACAAAGCCTGTTACCAAAGGTAATGAGTAGTGGCGAAGTGAAACGTCTTTTTGCACAATTGCAAAACGCCAAGCATCGATGTATGATTTATTTAGCCTATGCAAACGGATTACGAAACGGCGAGATTATTCATATGCGAAAACATGATATACATTTTGAGCGAAATGAAATGCTTATACATAAAGGTAAAGGAGCAAAAGACAGAATACTTCAACTTAGCCCATTAATTTACGAAGTACTAAAAAGTTATATTGAAGATTATAAACCGGATTATTGGCTTTTTGAAGGTCAACAAAAAACATTTCCTTATTCAAGTAGCAGTATTGATGCTGTTTTTAGGCGTGCCAGAGACAAGGCAGGATTAAATAAAGCTTATCATTTACATGACTTAAGACACTCATTTGCAACTCATTTATTAGAAAAAGGAACAGATATTAGGATTATTCAAGAATTATTAGGACATTCGGACATTAAAACAACATTAATTTA
>JANTGP010000113.1 GCA_024762835.1 Bacteroidota bacterium | reverse complement strand
TTTTAAATTAATAATAATTTCTTTTTATAAATTTAGCTGTTGTACTAGCTGCTTTCAAATTTATTCTGATGAAATACATTCCATTAGTTAATTCTTTTACACTAATCTGTCCCTTATACTTTCCTGATTTAATATGCTGTCCATTAATATTATATATCTCATATGATACAACATCTTCGTCGGAAACAATATAAATATAATCTGAACTTGGGTTTGGATATACAAAAGTATTTTGAGTTTCAATTTCAATTAAGTCATAAGGATTATAAACACCAAAAAATATTTCTAAATTGAAACATGAAATAAATCCCTCAAATGCAGCACTGTAAATTGTATCTTGATAATATGCATTTGTGTCTGTAAATTCAGCTAAAGGAAAATCTATTCCCGGACTTGTTTTACCAACCATATACAATTTATTACTATTGGTAATTGTCAACCCTCTTAAACTATTGCAATTAAAATAAGTTGTCCATTGTAAAATAAGACTATCATTAAGTGTTATTATTATTCCTTCTTGGGTACCTTGATTACCTGATATCACACTATCAACATAAACATCTTGAGAAGAAATAGGATCTGTAAATGGAAGTGTATCACTTGTGGTAGTTCCTATTATTATTAAATTACCAACACTGTCAATAGAAACATCAGAAAATCCATCTGCACCTTCACCACCATATAATGAAATGTGTAATTTTTCACCTGAATTTGTAAATTTGCTAAAGAATCCATCCCCATTATATAGTGGGTCACTATATGTATTATCCCCTTGATAATTATTTTCAAAAAAAGCTGCTGAATCTGTAAACATAGTATAAAAATTTGATGATGTTGTTGATCCAACAACATAAAAATTATCATCTGCTTGATGCATACCATTTATTCTATCATCACCGTTTCCTCCCATATAAGTAACCCAAACAGGGCTGTCGTTTACAAATTTTGCCATAAAACCATCATTTGCACCACCTTGATAATTGGGTTGATTATATGCATTTCCATATGGGATCCAAGGTAAATCTTGTGAATTTGAAAATCCTGCTATTAGCATTTCATTGTTATTATTAAATTCAATACTTGTAATTTCATCTACTCCACTTCCGCCCCAATATGTCGACCATATTAGCTCAAGGTCGGGATTGAATTTAGATATAAATGTAAAGTTAGAACCTGAATAAGGTAATTGATTTATAGTATCAATACCAGCACTAATACCAGTAACATATAGGTTGCCAGAATTATCTATATTTATAGCATGAGACCTACCAGGTAATTCAGGACAACCACCATGTCCGAAATAAGTTGACCATTTTATAAAGCCTTTCATATCAAATTTTGCTATATAAACAGCATCACCTAAAGTATTACTGCTGTCTATATATGCAGGGGAAATAAATTTAACAGGTATATCATTACTGTTTGTTGAACCTGCAATATAGCTAAACCCATCACTATCAACCGTTAATGCTGTTTTTTCTTCAACTACATCTTCTACACTTCCTTCATCTTTTGAACCACCGTAATATGTAGCCCACTCAATTTTATTCAGATTATTAAATTGTAATAATACTACATCACGAGAACCCTCAGGTACCATATATTGACCATTAATAACTGGAAAACCGCCTGATACATTTGTGCCATTAACCCAAATATAATTTGAGATATTTGTTTCTGCATTATAAAAATACTCCTGACCAATACCACCATAATACGTACTCCACTCAAGATTATTTATACTTTTAACACCATTATAAGATGGGGTTTGTTTTACCTCAAACACCAAAGGTTTACTACTATCATAACTGCCGTAAGTGAAATTTACCGAACTGCCTGAAATTGAGTATTGGGGTTGCCAGCTTAGGTTAATTTTTGTTCCTGTGCTACTTATTTGGTAGGCTTCGCCTTCAGGGAAAGTAATATCTCCCAAATCAGTTTCAATAATAAGATTATTGTTATTTATGTATATAGTGTCGTTGCCTGCAAAACCAAAATCAATATCGGGAGGAAGTCCGCCGGGCTTTATTATGTAATAAAATTTCCAACCTGCTTTATTGCTTGTGTGCATTAAATCTATGTTGGTGTATAAATCGGGGTAAATCAGTTGCTCAAAATTACCTACTCTTGGTCTTCCTTTTGGTACGTGGGCAAGGTAATAATTGTTGTAATCGTCTCGCCTATTGAGTGGATATACTTTTGTTTTTGGGTTTACCTCATGCAATAAAACATCTACCCGGCAATATTGTATTGTGTCGGTTGCCTCGTCTAATTCCGAAAGTACCATGTGGTAGTTTTCGTTGGCAAAATAAAAAGCAGGGCTACTTGTTGTTGTATAATATTGTATGGTTGATGCTGCTGTCCCGTCCGTTTTTAATAATTGGTCGCGATTTTCTATGTAGGCTATAGAGGTTGATACCATTTCGGTATCGGGTGGCATAGTTATGTCTTTCTCAATGTATTTAATGGTTATAAAACTATACTCATTGTCGCCATTATCGCACTGCCCTACAACAATTAGGTCGCCATCATCGTCAAGGCATAAGTCCATTGCTTTGTCGTCTTTGCTATAAATTCCATCGTAATTTATTTCCCAAATAAGAGTAGCATTTGATTGCAACTTAAAAGTGTGATAATCGAGATTACTTCCGTTAAAAGCATATCCGCTTATATACACATTTCCCGAATCATCAATTAACATATCTTCACCCGAATCATCGCCATTATCGGGGTCGTTGTATGTGTGGATGCCTTGTTGTGTTCCTGTACTACTGTATCGTATAGTTACAATGTCGGTTCCTTGGTTTGTTGTTGTAGAATAACCAGTTACAAATACATGCCCGGCATCGTCAATTTCTATGGCGTTAGCCATATCGTCTAAATCATCGTTTCCGTTGTAGGTTGCTGCCCATTGCACTACAAGGTTACTATCTAATTTTACGGTGTGGTAATCGTAGCCTGTTCCTGCGTTTACAATGCCGCCTGTTACGTAAATATTGCCATCTTGGTCGGTTACAAGGTCGGTAACCTTATCAATTCCATTACCCGATGAATTTGTTGTGGTTACACTTGAGAATGCTCCTGTTGTTTGCAAAAATTTGGTAATAGCATATTCCCACTTCGTAGGGTTTGTTTGTGTACCTCCTGCAACAATTACAACACCATCATTAAGGCTTATTTTGTTTGAAATATCCATCATACCAATTCCATCATACGAATTATTCCAAAGCAATTGTCCGTATTTGTTGTATTTTAATACTAAAAAGTCTTGCAAGGTACCGGTTTGCGTGCATGTACCGCCAACATAAACATTGTAATTTGCATCTATACAAATATCTGTTCCGGCATCGAGGTTTGAAGCCGTACCATTAAATGTTTGTAGCCATTTAAGGTTTCCGTTTTTGTCGTATTTAAGCACAACACAATCGTTAAGGTTAGTGCTGCTTGTGTAAACCGTCCCGGTGATATACACGTTTCCGCTATCACCAAAACAAATTGCAGAAGCCCCGTCATCTCCGTTTCCGGCTCCGCCATATTGTTGTGTCCAAAGTAAAACACCTCTTGGGTCGTACTTGCTTAGTAACATATCGTAATCGCCCGAGCCATTTACAGTGGCTCCGCCAATATAAACATTTTTATTTGCATCGGTTTCGGTAAACGATTTTACAAACATATTTTGTGTTCCGTTTGCTGTTGTCCAGTCCTCGAACACAACCGGATTTTGTGCGGTTATTTTATTGCTTATTAATAGTGCAATAAAAATACTAAGATAAAGTAAAGATTTTTTCATAATTTAAAGATTTTAAAGTTATTAAAAAATACAGTTACAATAAACACTTAGACGATAAAAATATTGAAAGGTTGTTAATATTGCTTATTAAATTAAACTTTTGGTATAGAAAAAGGCGTGAACTTCTGCTTACATTTCAATGCTCAAAAGGTACGACCAAGCACCCGACTACAATTGAAATAGCTTTGAAGACACGCCCACTCGGGCACGTCAATCAGCCATCTTTCTGTAGTCTTTATAAATTTGGTCGTTTTATTAAGCAAAAAATGTCAGTAACGCAAACTCTTTAATCTATTTATAAAATTATGTCATAGTTTTGTTTTTTAGTTTGTGTAAAAGTAATAAAAAAATATAGTTAAAGTTGCATTTACAAACAAATTTACACTTGGCAAATTCTCATTGTCAATAAAAAACTATGCAAATCTTGCTGCAAATGAATTATTAGAACCCTCCGTAAAGTCGAAAAAACTAGTTATTTTTACTGCGAAATAAATTATGATGAGAAATAGATTAAAAACATTACTCACAAATTACCCAGACACTAAGACTTATTTGCTATTTCTTTTGATAAGCATTGTAGCATATTGGCAAATTGCCTTTCTGCAAAACAGTGTAAAGTGGGACATGTTAGACTGTTTTCTTCCCTGGCGTTATTTTGTAGGAGAAAGTTTACAAAACGGAAATCTACCTTTTTGGAATCCATATCAACACCTTGGCTATCCTATTCATGCCGACCTGCGTTCTGCATGGTATCCCGAAATGTTTATCATTGGTTTAACAAGCGGATATTCAAATATCACCTTTCATTTCTTATTTATCTTCTATCTTTCTCTGGCAGGTTTCGGAATGTTTAAACTAAGCCTTCACTTTGTTGATAACAGAAAAATTGCATTTATAACAGGCATGGCTTATATGCTGTCCGGTTTTTTTGTAGGCCACGGACAAGATATTGGTTACCTTATTGGAGCTGTGTTTCCACCATGGGTCATTGCTCTGTATCTGGCATATTTAAAACATTCAAATTTTATAAATTTGTTGAAAACAAGTCTGCTTGTCTTGCTTATGATATTCGGTGCCTATCCATCTTTTACAATCTTTACCGTTTATTTTCTACTTGCAATCTTTGTTTTGCATCTTTTCCCAATATTAAAGTCGAAACGAAAAGCAATTATTAAGTATTTCAGTTGTCATTTATTATTTCTGATAATAATTATTGCGGGCAGTTCCGTTTTGATTCTTACCCTGCCTCAGGTTATTCCCTGGGTTAGCAGAATGGGAGGTTTACCCTACGATATGGCAGTTTACAACCCATTTACACCACAAAGCCTACTGTCGTGGTTTGTTCCCTTTGCAAATATCAGCAACAATCAGTTTTTCAACACTGATGTATCAATGAACAATGCCTATTGGGGACTTTTGATGTTGATTTTCTTTATATTCTCATTTTATAAGAAAAAGAGTAAACTTGAGTGGCTTTTTCTTTCTATTGGTACTATTGCACTCTTTGCTTCATTCGGGAATTATACGCCAATACATAAAATACTTTATTCTTTTGTGCCCGGAATAGACAGGTTTCGCATGCCAAGTTTCTTTAGTCTGTTTACAATAATTACTTTCCTGCTTATTGCAGCAAGTGGAATAAAAGTAATTTACAACAGCTACTCGCAATATAAAAAGCAATTTAGCCGCATATTCCTTTTCTTTATAGCCCTTATGTTTGGTGTCTTTATTTATGCTGTTGCAAAAATTAACTTTTCAGAGTCAAACATTGAAAATGTATCCATACTTGATGGTTCATCAGGCTTTTATGCACACATTGCAATTCATAGCTTTATTCAGTTTGTAATTCTGTTGGCGGCAAATATCTGGTTAAAGAATTTTAGCAGGAAAAATAATTTGTTAAAAGGAATTGCTGTCTTTGTTTTTGTCGAGATGCTTATTGCTGTTCAGTTAAATATTTATCACACTGCTGTAAATTCATTTGATCCAATAACTTGCCGTAACGAGTTCAAGCTTCACCCAAAAGGTTTCCCGGTTCCTTCAAATAAACCCGTAATACTTAATACCGAGCTTGCATCTAAACAAATGCCTTTATGGAGAAATGTAAACATCTATTCAAAACGAATTGGAATCGAAGGCTTTAACTCTTTTGTTTTAAACAATTATGAGTTTCTATTTGACTCTTTACCTGACTTAAAAAATGCTATCCTACAAAATCCTGTCGCTTATCTATCCGATAATATTTTACCTCTTTCTGAGCTAAAAGCAAAAAAAGAATATAGCTTTGAGAGGAATGATATTTTTGTTGATGACAGCATTTATAACAGGCTAAAAAATCTAGGCCTCCATAATTCGCCAAATGACACAGTAAGCATTACATCTTTTGAACCGAACGAAGTGAGGATGGAAGTTTACTCGGAATTGCCACAGGTATTAAGCTTGTTACAATCGGATTACATAGGCTGGGATGCATATATCGACAACCGGAAAGTTCCTCACTTCAGATCGAATATTCTATTTCGGTCTTTGCTTATTCCACAGGGGAAACACAGCGTAACATATAAATACAATAATAATATACTTAGATATGGTTTCATCCTGTCGTACTCTGTACTTGTACTGTTAAGCCTTTTGATTGTAATATTACATTTCATGCGTGTTTATAAAACAGACAGGAAGAAAGCATTTGTTTTTATTATTACAGTTGGCGTATTGATAATAGTATTTGGCATACTTGTTATTAAAAAACAACTTGAAGTAAAAAACAGGTTGGTTGACAAACAAGCAATGCTCGGCGAAATTGAAAATTTGAACAATTCCATAAATCCCGACTCCGCCTTTATCTGCCTTAACATAATGAATCCGGTAGAATGGCAAGATGTAAGTCTTAATCATTCCTTCTTCCGTTTTAACGATGAAAAAGACATTGCACAATTTGCAAAAACAATTGACACTTTAAAAGCTTCAACTCTTATCTATGCAAATGAGATAATACCTGAACCTCTGGCTGTTGAAGAATTTATAAGAGTAAAATATCCTAATTTAAAATATAGAAAAGATTGGGGAAATACCAACTGTAGAATTTACAGTAATAAAGGTAAAGACAGCAGACAAGTCATACTTCAACAAGAGTTAAACTTTGATAAAACAGGTAATTATTTATTACCTGACTCTTCTATAATTTCTGCATTAGCCTCACCGTCCGGTAAGTGTTTTAAGTTTAGCAACGACCGTGAATGGGGACCGGGTTTTGAAACTATTATCAACCGTAATTTTGATAGTCAAACTATTAAAATATCTCTTAGCTGCGATGCCATGTTTAATGATAATGTTGTTGCATTTCTTGTTCTTGAAATATTAAGAGACAAACAGCAAATAAGTTGGGATAAAGCAGAATTTCAAAACTATGCAAATAATGTTGAAGAATGGCAAAAGATATTTTTATGTAAGATACCTGCTTTTAAGTTAAAGGAAAACGACGTTCTGAAAGTTTATGTTTGGAATGTGAGTAAGAGTGAGTTTTGTATAGATAACCTAAAGTTAAAAGTTAATTAGTCATGGCTTTACTTAAAACTCAAGGTATTGTTTTACATCAGATAAAATACGGTGACACAAGTATTATTGTAACAATATACACTAAGGAAAAAGGAAGGCAATCGTATATTGTGAAAGGCTCAAGAAGTCAGAAATCTAAACTTAAAGCTAACCTGTTTCAGCCACTATACCTGCTGGATATGGAAGTTTATCATAAAGCTTCGCGTAATTTACAAGGAATAAAGGAAGCAAAACACCTCATGCCTTTTACTGCTATTCCGTATGATATGAACAAGTCAACCATTAGTCTTTTTCTGGCAGAGGTTTTATACAGAACACTTAGAGAAGAAGAAGCTAATCCTATATTATTTGAGTTTCTTGTTAACACAATTATGCTGCTTGACACAGAAAATAACGGGATAGAGAATTTTCATTTGGTTTTTTTGGTTCGTCTAATCAAATTCCTCGGTTTTATGCCAAACACAAATATATCCGACAGCAAACAGATTTTCGACATGCATGCAGGCAACTTTGTAGTTCTAAGACCTGAACATAAATATTACCTAAGCAAAGATGAAAGTTTAATTTTTAACAAACTGCAAAATACAGGTTTTGAACAATTAGCAAGTTTAAAATTAAGTCAGTCGCAACGCTCAAGCATGCTTGATAAACTTTTGGAATTTTATTATTTGCACAATGATAAAATGAGTGAAATAAAATCAGTAGCTGTACTAAGAGAAGTATTTATTTAGGCAAATTCTACCTTCTGATATTATTTGATTTAAAAACAGGTATAATTTCAAAATTATTTTCTTCGAAATATTGATGTGCTTTCTCAAAATTATTTGAAAATCCCAATAAGAATCCTCCTCCTCCAGCACCACAAAGTTTTAAATAATAATCACCTGTATCAATACCTTTCTGCCAAATATCTTTAAAGGGGTCAAGTATCATATGATGGAGATTATTCAACTGAAATAATGATAGTTTTGACAAACTATTGAAAAATGAAATTGTTTGCCCCTCAACCAAAGACTGAATACATGAATTGGTTAGCGGTATTAATTCAGAGTTTATTTTATCCGAAAACGAACTGACAGTATTGCATTTATCGAGGAAATAGTTTACTAAGGCCTCTGTTTTTCTTGGTTTATGCGTATTAATTAAAAATATTGCCTTATCTCCCGAGTACTTTTTACGAGGTAAGCCAACAATATTAACTTCAGATTTTTCATTTATCAAGAGAGGCATCTTTAAGTAACTGTTCAAAGGGTCGATACCTGAGCTCGTACCATGAAAGAATGATTCGAGTTGGGCAAATATCTTCTTTAATTCCAAAATTTGTTTCATCGATAATTTCCTTGAATTACTCATCTTTGTAATTACGTAATTATCATAAAGGGCAGCAATGAGGGCACCTGAACTACCTAATCCAAAGCCTTGAGGGATTGTAGATTCAAAGAATAAACCTTTTGAAATATCAGTTTTAAACCTACCGGTATCAAAATCACAAAGCAAATTTGAATTCTTTTCTAATGAATAAACATAATCAAGAAACTCTGCAAGTATCTTATTCGATTTATTGGCAAAATTAAGGTCGGTATATCTATCCTCGTTTACAAAGCTCAACTCGCCTTTAAAATGACTGTAAGGAATACTTAAGCCCATTGAATTACAAATAACACTATACTCCCCAAAGAGTAGGATTTTTGCATAATATATTCCTTTATTATTCATTCTTAACTTTCTTTTATCATAATTGGACCTTTGCCTATACTATCGTAAATTACTTCTATCCTGCTATCTAAATTTAATAACTCCTTTTCAATAAATTCTCTTACCTGAGTCTTGTAACTTTCAGGATATAACAAATGAATATTGGGTCCGGCATCTAAAGTAAAACAGATTGGCAATTTAGTTCTTTTGCGAAATAAAACAATGCTTTTAATTGCTTTTAATGTATCAGGCTCAATAAGGAAATATCCCGGACTTGAACTCATCATCAATGCATGTAAACTCAAAGCTTCGTTCTCAACAATTGCCTGAAATTCATCAAGATTACCATTATTCAGCACCTCAACTATTTTAATGAAGTTACTATTTGCCTGAGCAAAACGTGCACTTGCAAAAGGATGATTATTCATTAAGCTATGTCCGGCTGAACTTGAGACTTCCTTTTCGCCTTTACTTATCAAAATAATGCTATCCTGATAATTTAAAAAAGAAGGATGTAAGATTGTAGATAAATCGCTTGAAAAATAATCTGATGATGACTGAAGTAATTTGCTCTTGCCCCAACTTGCCAATTTGCCATAAACCGAGCGTGAAGCACTTCCCGAACCAATACGGGAGATATAAGATGCTTTTCTTAAAAACTCATCTTCATTATACTTCAAATCAAAAAGTTTCTTTTCTATGGAGCAAAGACACAGCGACAATGCACTCATCCCCGAAGCTGATGAGGCAATCCCCGATGAATGAGGAAATGTATTTTTACTAAAAATCCCCAATTCTAATTGCTTGAGAAAAGGAAAAATCTCTTTTATTTTATCGAAGAAAATATTCAATTTTTTTTCAAAACCGGCTTTATGCTTACCTTCTAAAAAAAACGAAAACTTAAACCCGTTTTCCGAATTTCGATATTTAACAGTTGTTTCGGTATAAGAATTATTTAGAGTAAAACTAAGGGATGGATTCATTGGCAATTGATTACCATGTTTGCCCCAATATTTTACAAGAGCAATATTTGATGGACTTTGCCAGGTAACTTCACCTAAGACCTTTCTTTGGCCGGATAGAATTAATTCAGGCTTATGGTATAAAGTATTCAAATTACTCATTAAATAATTTTGTAAATTAAGCTAAGGACATTTCATCAAATCGAAATATCGTATTTAGCTTTTTGCCGGCAAAGTACGATTTAATTTTTTTAAAATCCCAATGACTGCTTACCAT
>JANTGP010000112.1 GCA_024762835.1 Bacteroidota bacterium | reverse complement strand
TTTTTTTTGTAAATATATGAAAAAAACTACTTATAAAAAATATTAATTTATCCTTATAATCTACAATTATGATTTTACTTGCAAGTTGATTGTATATTATGATTGGTGTAGCACTGATTTGAGCCACATTATAAGAACCGGAATTTTGATAAATACCGTAAATTTAGTATTCTAAGAAATAAATTTATCGTCGGGAAGCTGGTGTCCCATTTTAACTTTTTTTGTTTTTAGATAAAACTCATTGTATTTATTAGGCTCAATTACAACCGAAACATTCTCAACTATTTCTATTCCATAACCTTCCAGACCTGCTCGTTTTACCGGATTATTAGTCATTAGTCGTAACCGCCTTACACCTAATTCTCTTAATATTTGAGCACCTACACCATAATCGCGTTCGTCGTCTTTAAAACCAAGATGAAGATTGGCTTCAACAGTGTCCATTCCTTCTTCTTGCAGTTTATATGCTTTTATCTTGTTAAATAAGCCAATTCCTCTACCTTCTTGATTCATATATACCAATACGCCTTTTCCTTCTTCTTCAATCATTTGCATTGCCTTGTGGAGTTGTTCGCCGCAATCGCATTTCTTAGAGCCAAAAATATCACCGGTAACACAGGATGAGTGAACTCTTACAAGTATGGGTTCGTCTGGTTTCCAGCTACCTTTAATTAAAGCAACATGCTCTAATTCATTTGACTTTTGACGGAAAGGGATAAGTTTAAATGTACCGTAATCTGTAGGTAAGTTAACTTCAACTCCTTTCTCTATCAGGCTTTCTTCTTCAAGTCTGTATTTTATTAATGATTCAATTGAAATAATTTTAAGATTAAAACGATTAGCAATCTTCATTAACTGAGGTAATCGGGCCATTGAACCATCTTCGTTCATTATTTCAACCAGTGCACCTCCGGCTTTCAATCCTGCCATTTTACTTAAATCAACAGCAGCCTCGGTATGGCCTGCACGACGAAGTACACCTCTGGATTTTGATTTTAATGGGAAAATATGTCCCGGTCTGCCTAAGTCTTCGGCTTTTGTTTTATTGCTTACAAGTGCTTTTATTGTTTTAGCTCTGTCGTGGGCTGAAATGCCTGTTGTGCATCCATCACCTATCAGGTCAACCGAAACAGTAAAAGGGGTTTCGTGTAATGCGGTATTCTTTCCAACCATCAATTCAAGGTCAAGATTCTCGCAGGTCTCTTCTGGTATTGGTGCACATATTAAACCGCGTCCATGAGTTGCCATAAAGTTTACAATCTCGGGAGTAATTAATTCAGCGGCACATACAAAATCACCTTCGTTCTCGCGGTTCTCATCATCAACTACAATTATAACTTTCCCATTCTTTATATCTTCTACAGCTTCTTCAATGGTATTGAGCTTTATATCAATATTGTTGGTTGTTTTATCAGACATTATATGTTCTTTTTGCTACTGTTTATAAAAAACATCAGCTAAATTCTACTTTGATTTTAAGGCACAAAAGTATATAAATATTATTATTCAAAGTCAGATTTCCAATAAATATTAATTTGATGTTTATTTGCCTAATTTAATGAGCTTTTAAGATATTATTTGAATAGAAAATACAATAAGCTAGGGCTAATCTTTTATAAACCTGATTGATGATCCTTTAAAAGATATCCATATTTCTTTTCCTTCGTGTAATTCAAATTTATCAAATGATAGTTTTGTAATTTTAATTGAAATAGGAACACCTATCTCAGCTATGATTTCGTATCCTTGAGAGCTTTTATATATATTACTTATTCGTGCCTTAAACATGTTTATTGCACTTGAGTGAGTTTCTCTATCGGAAATAATGATGTTTTTGCTTCGTATTAGAACAAAACCATCTCCTTCTGATTGATTTGATAGAAGTCTGAATGATAAATTATCGTTTATTATTGCCGTTCTTTCTTCGTTATTGCCAGCTTTTGTAAGGTAGGCTTTAAAGTAATTTCTAACACCGATAAAACTGGCAACAAAATTATTCTTCGGTTTTCTAAATACATGTTCGGGTACACCTGTTTGTAAAATCTCTCCATCATGTATTACAGCAACTTCATCAGCTAATGCTATTGCTTCTTCGTAGTCGTGTGTTACATGTATAATAGTTATACCTTTTTTATTAATTTGTCTCAGTAGCGCTTTGTATTCGTGTTTTAATTGCACGTCCAATGAGGCAAACGGCTCATCGAGCAGCAAACATTTAGGATTTAATGCAAGAATACGTGCCAGAGCAACTCTTTGCTTTTCTCCGCCTGAGAGTTTATCTGCTTTTCTTGTTAATATATGTGATAAGTTTACTTCCTCGGCAATTTTTTCGGCTGTCTGTTTTATTTCTTTTTTTGAAAGATGTTTTATTTTTAGTGGATAACAAATGTTTTCTAGAATTGTCATATGCGGAAAGATTGCCTGATCCTGGAAGACTAAACCAATTTCTCTATTTTGCATTTTTTCTTTAGTAATATCTTTGCCATTTAAGATTATATTTCCTGAATCGCTTTTTTCAAGTCCTGCAATTATTTCTAATATTAATGATTTTCCCGAACCTGATTGCCCCAAAAGAATAAAATACTTTCCACGCTCAACTTTTAAATTTATATTCCTTATTTCAAACGATTGGAGTTTTTTAGATATATTTTTTAATTCAAGCATAAAAGTATTCGTAATTAGTAAAGCAAATTATATTGTATCACCAATAATTCATTGGTAATGTTTTTGAATTTATAATCTTAACAAAGATATAAATATTTGCCTATTTTAGCGGACATAAAATAATATGAATATGAAGTGTTTGTGATTTTGAAATTGCCAAAAATACATGTAATACTGATATTGAAATCATGCTAAGTTAATAAATATAAACAAATGAAGAAGTGGTCATTAGGATATGCTATACTTAAGGTCTTTATAGGTATTTGGCATTATTTATTTTATAATAAAATTGATGTAACAGGAAAAGAGAATATTCCTAAAAACGAAGCAGTTGTTTTTGCACCCAATCATCAGAATGCATTAATGGATGCATTGGCTATAATATTTAGTAGCGGGATGCAACCTGTATTTTTAGCTCGTGCTGATATCTTTAGCAATTCTGTAATTTCTGCAATACTGAGGTATTTGAGAATATTGCCGGTGTATAGGATTCGCGATGGTGCCGATAATTTGTCGAAGAATGAGGGGGTCTTTAACGATTCTATCAATGTACTCAAATATGGAAAAGCCATGGCCGTTTTTCCAGAAGCGGCTCATACCGGATACAGACATCTGAGAAAATTAAAGAAAGGTATTCCAAGAATTGTTTTCCAGGCTGAAGAGGAGAATAACTATTCATTACCTGTCAAGATTATGCCTGTTGGGATTTACTATACTAATTATGAAAATATGAAATCTGATATTCTTATAAATTATGGTGAACCTATTGATATTGCTCTGTTTATTAGTGTTTATAAAGATAATAAGCAGAAAGGAATGGCAGCTCTTAGACTTGAAATGGAGAATAGAATAAAAGAGTTAATGATTCATGTCACCGATATGGATAATTACGACTTTTATGAGAAAATAAGGGAGCTTAATGATTACGAAATGATGAGAAAACTAGGTTTATCAAGTTCTTCTTATAATAAGTTTAAAGCCGATAAGGAAACAATAAGAATTACGGAGGATTTGCATGACAAAGAACCTGAGATATTTAATATGCTAAAAGAAAAGACACTTTACTATTTTAAAGATTTAGAGAAGTTTGGCTTGAAAGATTATCTTTTTGACACAAAGGCTATCAGAGGAATTAATGCTATTCTTTGTACTTTTTATTTTATTATTTCTCTTCCTGTGCATATTTATGGTCTATTGTTTAATTATCCTGTATATAAACTTTTAGACGCTTACATACCAACTATTATTAAAGACCCCCAGTTTCGCTCGTCGCTAAAGTTTGGTGTTGGTTTAGTCTTGTTCCCTTTGTGGTATTTACTTCTGGGTTTTCTTTCCGGTATCTTTATTGATAATTTTTGGTACATATTGGCTTTTGTAATTAGTTTGCCTGTTTTGGGTTTGTTTACATTAAATAATTGGATAAGGTTTAAGTCTTTTATTTTAGACTTGAGATACTTTAGCTTAAGCAGAAAGAAGGAACCCGGATTTGTAAAGCTTTCTAAAATGCGTGAAGAAATAAAAGAGCAACTGTCGCTGTACATTAAATAATTGAGTAACATAAATGTCAATAAAAAAGGCTGTCTTTATTGGACAGCCTTTTTTTAAGTTGTAGTACAAATATTTTATTTAGTGGGAACTTCAACTGTTCCTTCAAGTGTTAAGGTAACAACTTGATTTTTTGGATCATTAGTGTTAACAGTAATACTTTTATGTTGTTTGTTTTTCTTTCCTCTTGAGTTAAAAGTAACAGTAATTACACCTGTTTCACCTTTCTTAATTGCGTGGTTAGTTTTGCTAACGGCGGTGCAACCTCAACTAGCTTTTACATGCCTGATTTCTAAATCAGATTCACCATTATTGGTATAGGCAAAATCATGTGTAACAACATCACCTTGTTTAATGGTTCCAAAATTATAACGTTTTTCAGGAAATTCAACTTTAGGTGCTTTACTTAATTCGGCTTCACTTAGATTTTCAAAATCCTCAATGATATTTACTCTTACGGTAATTGAATTTCTATTGCTGTTTTTTATATCGTCATTAATTATTACAAAAATATGCTCAGATTGTGCACCCCATTTTTGTTTACCATCGCTGGTCTTATTTAAGCCTCCATTATATTCAACTGTTATTTCTCCCTTCTCTTTTGGTTGTAGTTCTGTTGGTGTAACAGATACTTTCATGTATTTAGGTACTTTTTTTAAAGCAATTTTCATGCTCTTATCACTGCTATTGTATACCTCTAAAGTTTTCTTCTTATTAGCTTTATTGGTAACATCTCCAAAATTAGCAGTTGTATTGGTTATAAGCAATCCGGTATTATTAAAGTCTCTTTTGTATTTGGCTGCAATCGAGCCCGGAATTGGTTGAACATAACCTGAAACTTTAAGAATAGTTTCTTTTTTAACAGAGTTTGATAAAACTGTAATCTTTTTATTAACTGAGTAATAATTGCCTTTTGGGTTAAAGTCTGCTACAATTAATCCGGATTCACCACTGGCAATAGCATTCTTAGGCCATGATACGATATCTATACCTTTCTCAGCTTTTACATTGCTGATTATTAAATCTGATGTACCGGTATTTGTAAATTTGAATTGAATATTTACTTTTCCGGCTTCTTCTTTAATACTTCCTAACTGATAAGTTGTTTTAGGAAATGAAATTACTGCTCCGCTTATCTTTTTTTTGACTTGGGCTTGCATACCGCTTGAAATCAAAATCAATAAAAGAAAGAGTAACCTTACTTTATTTTTCATTGTTAAATAATTTATGTTAATTATTTTATTTACTGTCTTTTAATAATTAGCAATTCGTAGTTAATTCATCAATCATCTATTTTTAAAAGTATCTGTAAATGCAGACTTAAACAAAAATCATTGGCAAATGTAACAATAAAAACAAAGTTATTGTCTTAAATAATCTTAAATTTTATCTCAAACGAAGTATTTATCTTGTGCTTTATTTGATATATCGCTGACATGAACATGCTGATTAAAATGAACATATTGAAAAGGCCCATGTTGATATTGAGAAAAAGGCTTTCAGAATGGTTGAAGTAATTGCAGGTCAGAATATGATGTATAGTTTGATATGCAACTTATTATTTACTTACTTATTTAAAGAAAGATGAAAAGCAATATGAGGTTTAAAGTTTAGCAAAATTTATAATGGGACATTCACATCACGAGCATTCATCATATGGTAGAGCTTTTGCCATTGGTATAGTCCTGAATATTACCTTTGTAGTTGTTGAGATAGTTTACGGACTTATTGCCAATTCATCCTCATTGCTTGCTGATGCTGGACATAACATGAGCGATGTCCTTAGTTTAGTATTTGCATGGGCGGCAATTAGCCTTGCAGCAAAAAAGCCCAAAGGTAAATACACTTATGGATTAAGAAAGACTACAATTCTTGTTTCAATTTTAAATGCTTTGTTATTGTTCGTGGCAGTTATTGCAATTGCTTGGGATGCAGTAGATAAACTTAGAAATCCTATTGATGTAGCAGGTAGTCAGGTTATGATTGTTGCAGGAATTGGTGTGCTTATTAACACAATTACCGCTTTACTTTTTATGAAAGGTCAAAAAGACGACCTTAATATAAAAGGAGCATTTTTACATATGGCTGCCGATGCAGCTGTTTCCTTGGGTGTTGTAATTGCCGGTTTGCTTATAACTTTAACAGGTAAACAATGGATTGATCCTGTTATGAGTTTTGTGATTATCGGCATAATATTATGGGGCACTTGGAGTTTATTTACCGATTCAATTAATCTTGCCCTAGATGCTGTCCCAAAGCATATAAAGATTAATGAAGTGCGTAGCTTTTTGCTTTCGCTTGATAATGTTGAAAGCTTACACGATTTACATATATGGGCAATGAGCACAACACAAGTAGCTCTAACTGTACATATTGTATTAGCGGAAAGGCAGAATGATGATTTTATTATCTTTTTGCAAGATGAATTGAATTATAGGTTTGATATTAATCATACAACTTTTCAGTTTGAAGATAAGGTGATTAAGAAAAGTTGTAATTAATGTGACTTCCGTAATAATAATTTAAACTAACAACTTTCTCTTATCTTATTTTAATAAGTAAAAATTCCTCAAAACTTATTGACAAAGGTCTGATTTTATTTTTATTAAAAAATTGTTTTTACATTGGAACAAATCCTATGATTAATTGAAATAAAATGGTTACCTTTTACCCTAGCTTGATACTTATTTTTAGAAAAATTTAGACAACCTTTTTAAATCTGATAATTTTAATATTTAAATACTTAATAATAAAATGAAAATATAATGGTGTTAAATTGTTACTACTCAAGCTTTAAACCCCGCTCAAATATTTGTAAAACATTACTGCTATTTGCTAAAAATGTATATTAATAAGTTTTGTAGTTATATTTATTGACTTATTTATTTTATTGAAGTAAATTTGTAAACATCCTTGACAAAAAGAGAATTATGTAAAATATGTTTAACTTAAAATTAATTGCTATGAAAAAATTACTTTTACTATTAGCTTACATGGTAGTATTTGTTCTTGGGCTTTCGGCTCAAACAAACACCATTGTAATTGATCCTGCCAATCTTACCGATCCCGGTGGTTGTAATATTGCTTTTACCGATCCGGTTACAGGCTTGCAGATGGAATTTGTGTCTATTGAAGCACAAGACTATCAACTTTGCCAACAGGCACCTAATTGTACAATCCGTTCAAATGGTGCAACCCCACTTGATTATTATATAGAATTAACTAAAGCAAGGCTTGAGGTTGACCTATCTTCAATTGATGTCTATTCGGTTGAGATTGATTTTGCTTCAGTAGGTTTCCCTAATGAAACCCAACAACCTCCTTACGGATATCCGGCTCAACCTATAGGACATTCAAGGGCTTTTTTATATGATGCTCAGCCTGCCTCGACAATTGATTGGTCAGCATGTCAAGGTTCCGGAGGTGTTTCGGAGGTCTTATATTTGGATAATCCATTGCATTTAAATACCTCACATTTAGGATTGTCTTCATGTCTTGGCTTCATTTGGCAAATTAGAATTACCCTTTGGGATAATCCCTTGAATATATCAGCTACAGCAACTGATAATTGCCCGTATCCCTATATTTATATGGGAACATATAATCTTAACATGGGAAAAATTCTCACTTCTGTTACAGGCGGTACTACGCCTTATACTTATTTATGGAATGATGGAAATACAGATCCAAACAGATATAACATGAATCCCGGAACATATACTGTTACCGTAACCGATGCTACCGGTCAAACCGGGTTCGTTTCTGTAACTGTAAATCCTTTTTATAGTTCATTAAATATTTCCGGTTCTGTAACTGATGAATCAGTTGCAGGAGCTTGTGATGGCGCAATTGATCTTACTGTATCCGGTGGTTTACCACCAGCAAATCCACCATATTATGGATATATTTGGTCAAATGGTGCAACAGGATATATTACAACAAATGCCGATCCCGATATCTCTAGCTTGTGTCCTGATACTTATACAGTTACAATTCAGGATAATACAGGTTGTGCAGATACTGCTTCTTACGTTGTGAATCCAGGTAACGTAGGTAGTTGTCCTAACCTTATTGTTTTACCATTAGATTCACCAGATCCTGGCGGCTGTGGGGTTATTTTTACCGAGAATGGTATTGATATGCATTTGACTACAACAATTAATCCGGAAGCATGTCCTAATTATTGCCAATATGGAATACAGGGTGATGGATCTATCTGGGTTTGGCCGGCGGCTTTATTTGTTGATTTAACTCAGGTGCCCGGAATTATTTCTAGTATAGAAGTTGATATAAATGATTTTACAGGTATAGGTGCAATGGCTGCAAGAATGTTTGGCGGTGGTAATTTGGTAGATGCTGCTACGAATTTAACCGGTACTCTAGAAACATTAACATTAACTAATTTTAGTCAGGGAGCTCTTGATTCTTTGAGAATATCCTCTTGCGAAGGACAAATATTAGAGATACGAATATGTTATGAAGAAACCACAACTCAATGTCCAACAACAAATCAATTTTTTGCTGCATTTGATCCAAATGGTGGTATTATACCTGACCCCGCATTAACAGGTGGAACAGACTTTTTTCCCGGAGGTATAAATGGTTGGTTCGACTATCCAAGTGGATGGTGGAATATTTGGTTCTGCAATTTACCTTTCAATCCCGATGCTTATAAAGAAGTAAGTGTTTCGTTTATGGCTGAAGCAATGCAACCTGGAGCGCCTGTTTATCTAAACCTTGCTGTTAATTGGTCTACTCCTGCATGGGATACTGTTAATGTATTAGAACCTCCTGTACCAATGAACATGGGTAATTTCTTAGAAGGTCAGGTAATCATACGTGATACTGTTGTTAATACAAGTAATCCTGCAGAATTGGGACAAATTACATATACTTTTACAATTCCTGATTATTGTCCGGGTTGGATGTCAATAGATATTATGGGCGAGAATGTAATTATATCAAACGGTGTTTTAAATCATGAATGTATTACAGAAGTTCTTGGACAATGTTGCTATGTTGATAACTGCGAATCGCTCTGTGAGTATGTTACAGAAGATTCATGCATTGCTTTGGGTGGAAATTGGAATTCTGCCTTAACATGTTCAGATAATTGTCCATATACACCTCTCTCTATTGTCAATTCTGCTGTTGTTGATGTTAATTGTTATGGAGCTGCAACTGGTGCAGCAATGGTAACTCCCGGCGGTGGAACAGCACCTTATTCATATAATTGGTCAAATGGAAATACCAACCAAATGAATAATGGACTTGTTGCTGGAAATTATTCTGTGACAGTTACAGATGCTGATGGTTGTACAGTTACAGCTACATTAACCGTATCTCAAAACCCTGCCTTAGTGCTTTCTCTTGCCGGTACCAATCCTAGCGTTCTTGGTGCATCTAATGGTTCGGTTGACTTAACCGTTACAGGTGGAACATCTCCATATTCTTATATTTGGGATAATGGTGCCACAACTGAAGATATCTCAGGATTACCAGCCGGAACTTATTGCGTTACGGTGTTTGATGTTTTCCAATGTACTGATAGTGCGTGTATTACTTTAGAAGCACCTGTCTGTCCTTCTGTTAATCAATTTTATATTGCAGTTGACCCAATTGGTTTAGTTGTTCCTGACCCGGCATTAACAGGTGGAACAGATTATTTCCCGGGAGCTGTAAATAATGGTTGGTTTTTCTACCCTCAAAGCGAATGGAATAACATTTGGTTCTGCAACTTACCATTTGATCCTACTGCTTATAAGGAAATTCATGTTGAGTTTGATGTTGCTGAATTTACACCTGGAGTTCCTATTGCAATTGAGATTGCTGTTAATTATTCACTGCCGGGCTGGGATACAGTAAATGTATTTGAACCACCTATACCTACTAATATGGGTAGCTTTCAAGAATTTGAGGTACTATACAGAGAAATGGTATTAGCAACAACTGATACTGCTGATCTCGGACATATTGAATATAATTTTGTAATTCCTGAGTTTTGTCCAGGTTGGGTTTCGATTGATGTTAAAGGTACTAATTTTGTCGTTTCAAATGGAGTTATTGAGCATGTTTGTATGAATGAAACACTCGGACAATGTTGTTTTACTGTTAATTGCGATCCTGTGTGTGAATATGTAACAGCTGACTCATGTCTTGCCTTAGGAGGTAATTGGGATCAAACACTTACTTGTGCAGATAATTGCCCATATCAGTCTATA
>JANTGP010000111.1 GCA_024762835.1 Bacteroidota bacterium | reverse complement strand
TTTTCCTCTGTGAATAGTAAAAATTTTAAAAATTGTTTTAAAATTGCTAATACTTATTCTTTTTCGTATGATGTTTATTACTCAAGAAGGCAGACTTATGTTTGCTATTCCATGTTTCCTCTTTTTAGAGATTCAAATACAAACGGGATTAAAAGACTTGATAGTTTTCTTGTTAATATTGATTTTATAAATACTTCTGATTCTTCTAATTCTAATCGAGTTGATAGGTTTAACTCTGTTCTGTCTGATGGTCATTGGGTAAAAATTGCAGTAGAGAATGATGATATTTATAAAATTAGTTTTGAGCAATTAATTGAATATGGTTTTACAAATCCTGCTAACATTAGAATATTTGGAAATTGTTTTGGTCAGTTGTCATATATGAACAGCGATTCGAGACCTGTTGATTTACAAGAATTGCCTGTTTTTTTCTTTAATGAATCAGTATACTTTTTTGGAAAAGGACCCAATTATTGGTCTTTTAATGAAAACCTAAATATCTTTGAGTGTCATAAACATTTATATTCTGATAAAGCTTTTTATTTTATTACTGATAAAGATGATAAAGGCAAAAGAATTAGACTCTTAGATGGTAAAAAACTGCCCGCCAACCGTTCAAGTGATACTTTTAACGACTTTTTGTATCATGGAAAGGACTCGCTAAATCTTATTCATTCAGGCAGAGATTGGTATGCTGAGCATTTTGATGTTATTACTGAGTATAACTTCAGTTTTAATATTGAGGGAATTGACACACTGAGTGATTCAGAAATATATATTGCTACAGCAGTAAGATCAAATGCTGATATAACTGAAAATAAAATTGTAGTAAGTGTAAATTCTCAAACAAATTTATTGAGTCTTTTACATCCACCGGTTAGCTTTCAAGCTTCCCAAACTTTTGCAACTAAGCAGGATGGATACGCTTCTTTTGTCCCCGAAGGCGAGAATGTGATTGTTGACATTTTGTTTAACAAAGGTAACGGATTTTCAGAAGCATGGCTTGACTATTTTACATTAAATTTTAGACGTAAGCTGGAAGTAATTAATGACAAAGCTTTATTTTTTAGGGATGTTTCATCAGTTGGTCAAGGAAACATTACAAATTTTGTTGTGAATTCTGCTTATAGCACTTACTTGGTTTGGGATATCACTAATCCACTTGAAATATTAAATATTTCTGCAGCTTACAATAATAGTCAGCTGGAATTTAGCATCTCAACTGACAGCTTACGTGAGTTTGTTGCTTTTTCGCCATTATCATCAGCAATTGCACAACCTGAGTTTATCGGTGAAGTTGAAAACCAAAATTTACATGGTTCTGATAAACCTGAGATGATAATTGTTACACCTGACTATTTAATTCAGTATGCAAATAAACTTGCAGGTTTTCATAAAAACAGAGGTTTAAAAGTTGAAGTTACCACACTTGAACAAATATATAATGAATTCTCATGTGGAATGGTTGATGTGTCTGCAATACGTGACTATGTAAGGTATGTTTATGAATTGTCTTCGGAAACAGATTTAAAATTAAAATACCTTTTACTTTTTGGTGATGGTTCATATGACAATAGACCTGATAGCGAAGACAGGAGCAGGTTTATTCCAACATATCAAACGGCTGTTTCATTAGAGCCTGTTTATTCATTTGTGTCTGATGATTTTTATGGACTTTTGGATGAAAATGAGGGTGAGTATACCGGTTTATTAGATATCGGCGTAGGCCGTTTACCTGTAAGTTCAGAATCAGAGGCTCATACAGTGCTATCAAAAATAGAAAGGTATTATAAGCAGGAAGCGTTTGGAAGTTGGAGAAATAATATTCTTATGATTGCTGACGATGGTGATTCAAATACACATCTATATCAGGCTGAAGGTTTATCAAATGCAATCTCCGAAAATTATCCTGTCTATAATATTAATAAGCTTTATTTTGATGCTTTTCCTCTTGAGCAGACAAATTTTGGAGAAGGTTTTCCTGCGGCTACTGATGCTGCTAATGATATGATTAATAGAGGCGTTCAGATTATTAATTACACAGGGCATGGAAGCGAAATAAGCTTAGGTTCCGAAAGAGTAGTTACTGTTAGTGATATTCTTTCGTGGTCTAATACCACCCACTTATCACTATTTATGACGGCAACTTGTGAGTTTAGCCGCTTCGACGAATTGAACAGAACAAGTGCAGGTGAGTTGATCTTAATGAATCCTAATGGGGGTGGAATAGCTTTATTCTCTACTACACGTTTAGTTTATTCAACACCTAATTATGTGTTAAACCAGAAATTTTACAACTATATTCTTGAAAGAGATCAATCTGATATGAGTTTTGGCGATGTAATGCTTAATACAAAAATTGCCACAGGACAAGGATATAATAAACGTAACTTTACTTTGCTTGGCGATCCGGCTATTGGTTTATCTATACCATATAATATTGTCAAACTTGATTCCATTAATGGATATTTCGCACCTTCATTTCAAGATACTATCACATCATTATCGCCTGTGAAATTATCGGGCGAAATATTGATGCCTGATTCAACTGTAGATAATAGTTTCGATGGTGTATTATACGTAACGATTTTTGATAAGGAAAATGAAGTATCAACACTTGGAAGTCAAGGTAATTTGGTTGTTGATTTCAAGCAATTCGAAAATGTTCTTTTTAAAGGAAAAGCAAGTATTAAAAACGGGAATTGGGAAATTAGTTTTATAACACCGCAGGATATGTCGCAAGCTGTTGGAAATGGTAAGTTTAGTTTTTATGCTATTCAGCAAAATTCGAGTAGTAATATTGATGCTAATGGATCATTTAATAACTATTTGTGCGGAGGTATAAATACTAATCCTGTTATAGACACTGAAGGACCTGTCATTGATATTTATTTAAATGATAAAGATTTTATTTCAGGCGATACGGTAAAACCGGATGTCTTACTTTTAGTCAATTTTTCCGATTCAAGCGGGATAAATAATACCGGCTTATCAATAGGGCGAGATATTGTGGCAATAATTGACGGTGTTCTAAAACAAAAGTATATTTTAACCGCTGAATATGAAGCTGATCTGGATAGTTATCAAAGTGGTGAAATTAAATACAAAATTGAGAAGCTTCCTGTCGGGAGATATTCTTTAGGCATTAAAGCCTGGGACGTTGCCAATAATTATAATGAGGTAAGTGTTGATTTTGAAGTCTCTGAGATTGTAATTCCAAAATTGAATTATGTTTACAATTACCCTAACCCCTTTACCCATTCAACCGGATTTTATTTTGACCACAACTTAAAAGGAATAGAGTTGAATGTTCAAATAGATATATTTACAATAACAGGTAAGCTTGTTAAGCATCTCGAAGAAGTTATGACCTGTAATTCCTCATTGAGTGAGCCGGTGTTTTGGGATGGTTGTGATGACTTTGGTAATAAAATTGGACGGGGTGTATATTTGTATCGATTAAAGGTTATTACCGAACAAGGTTATCAAATCGAGAAATTAGAAAAATTGGTCAGTCTGAAATAATTAGGATACAATACTTTTCAAATGCAATTAATAAAAAAATACATCGTTTACTAAAGTAATAATTTATAATATTTCCGCAAAATAGAAAAAATGAAGAAATCTGTTTTTATTGTTGTTCTTAGCTTGTTAGTTTTACCTTTATTCCTTAATGCACAAAAATCGATTAATCATAAACTTAATTGGGAAAAGCCTGTTCAAACAAAGTTCAATGGAGAATTTGTAGAATTGCTTAGTTTCGAGGGAGCTGATTATAACCAGAATGGTTTACCGGTTTTTAGTAACAGAACACAAATACGGCAAAACGGAAATAAAACAAAGCTTGAACTTAGCAATTTAGTATATGCTGCATTAAGTACTGAAGAAATGAATATTGCACATAATCTAGAGGGTATAACTGGCAAGTTAAGCCTTAGCTCATCTCTTAGTACTGAGCGTAAGAATAAGTTTCTTGAATATTCCTTAATCCCGATTAGAATAAATCCTCAAACCGGTGCTTATGAAAAGCTCATATCTTTTTCGGTAAATTATAAAATAGTTAAAACAAAAGTATTAGCAAAGCTTACACATTCTTATACCAATCACTCTGTGCTGAGCTCGGGTAAATGGGTAAAGATTGCTATTAAAGATGATGGTATTTATAAAATTTCATTTGATGATTTATCTTCAATGGGTATAACCAATCCGTCTAATGTGCATTTGTTCGGCAACAATTATAGTATGTTATCAATGGCTAATGCAGATGAATCGTATGATGATTTAACAGAAATGGCAATCAGAAAAGGCAGCGACTACATATTGTTTTATGCCAAAGGACCAGTTACATGGAATTATGACACAACTAATGAGGTATTTTTACAAGAATTACATAGATATTCAGATTATGCATATTACTTTCTTACTTCGGATGTTGGCATCGGCAAAACAATAAATGTCGAGAATTCTATTCCAAACCCTAATAACTATGTTACTTCTTTCAATGCATATTCATACCACGAACAGGAAGATACAAACCTTATAAAGTCAGGTAGGGAATGGTATGGCGAAGAGTTTGGCGTTTTAGATAATATTGATTACGATTTTCATTTTCCAAATATCCTTACTAATGAACCTGTAAAGATAAAAACTTCGGTAATTGCCAGATCAACATCCCCTTCGTCGTTTTATGTGTATGTAGATGGTAATTTGGTCTCATCTCTTGAGAATATTGATGCAATAATTATTGACCCTGATTCACAATACGCAAAAAGCAAAGTCGCTCTTGACGAGTTTATACCAACACAGGATAATATCACAGTTGAGCTTAACTATCAGAAGCCTAATGCATCTGCCAAGGCCTGGCTTAACTATTTATGTCTTAATGCACGCAGGCAATTAAAGATGGCGGGTAGCCAAATGCAATTTAGAGATGTACCATCCGTAGGAGCGGGAAACATAACTCAATTTACTTTATCCGGGGCAAATTCAAATATTGAAATTTGGGATATAACCGAAGTTACAAATGCAAAGAAAATAAATGCCACTCTATCAGGTAGTGATTTGGTTTTTACAGTAGCAAGTGATGTGCTTCGTGAATTTATTGCATTTGACGGTTCTACTCTATTTTCGCCTGAAAATAATGAACTTGTTGAAAATCAGGATATTCATGGAGAACCAATTCCTGACTATGTCATAGTGGCCCCGGAGATATTTTTTCCTTATGCAAATCAATTGGCTGATATACACAGAGAAATGCATAATCTTAATGTGCTGGTTGTCAGTACAGATGAAGTTTATAATGAGTTTTCTTCCGGAGCTCCTGATGTATCGGCTATAAGAAATATGATGCGTATGTTTTACGACAGAGCCACAACAGAAGCAGAAATGCCTGATTATCTGTTGTTATTTGGCGATGGCTCATACGACAACAAGAAAATTGGAGATGGAAACACAAACTTTATTTTAACATACCAGAGCTCTAATTCTCTTCATCCGGTTAGCTCTTTTTGCACTGATGATTTCTTTGGTTTTCTTGATGAAGACGAAGGTTATGATACGGGAGACCTTGATATTGGGATTGGTCGCCTGCCGGTTTCAAGCGAGACTCAGGCTCAACAGGCATTAGACAAAATTGTACATTATTTATCTCCTGCTACATTTGGCGATTGGCGTAACATGCTTTGTTTTATTGCTGATGATTCAGATAATGCAAACACAAATCAGCATATGCAAACAGCCGAAGGCTTATGTACCTTTCTTCATGAGAATTATCCTGTTCTTAATTTTGATAAGATATATCTTGATGCTTATCCCCAGGAATATACAGCCTCAGGCGAAAGATATCCTGATGCAGAAATTGCAATTGACAACAGATTGAATAAAGGAGCATTATTGGTAAATTATACAGGGCATGGCAACGAGCTTGGTTTAACTCATGAGCAGGTAATTCAAATCAATAATATTCTTAATTGGACAAATTACGATCATTTACCCCTATTTCTTACTGCTACTTGTGAGTTTAGCCGTTTTGATGATTATGGCCGTACTTCCGGTGGCGAATTGGTTTTTCTTAACAATCAAGGCGGAGGCTTCGCTCTTTTTACTACTACGAGGCCGGTATATCCAAGTTCATTAAGCCATAATTTTTATGAATATGCTTTTCAGAAAGTTGACAAAAAGTACTATTGTATGGGAGATTTAGTTAGGTTGACTAAAAATGCAACAGGCTCAACGAACAACGTTAATAAAAAGAAGTTTGTTTTGTTGGGTGATCCTGCATTTAAACTTGCCTATCCAAAATACAATATTGTTACTACTGAGGTAAATGATAATCCTGTTGGCCTTACTATTGATACTTTAAAAGCTATGAGTTTTGTTACAATCAAAGGATATGTAGAAAATCTTGATGGCAATTTACTTGATAACTTCAATGGTTTTATCTATCCCACGGTTTTTGACAAATCAAAAGTATTGCAAACATTAGGAAATGAAGGGAATGAGCCCATGAGTTATAGTTCGCAAAATAATATTCTATATAAAGGAAAAGTAAGTGTTATTAACGGAAATTTCTCTTTTAGCTTTGTTGTGCCAAAGGACATTAGTTATAATTATGGTTATGGTAAAATTAGCTATTATGCCGAAAATGGCGAAGATGATGCAGCCGGTTACTCAAATCAGATTATAATTGGTGGTTCATTGGACGAAGTATCTATTGATTCCGAGGGTCCTTCTATAAAAATATATATGAATAATCAGAACTTTGTTGATGGAGGAATGACCGATGAAAACCCAAAAATTGTTGCTTTTGTCAGTGATTCGACTGGTATTAATACAGTTGGAAATGGTATTGGACATGATATTGTTGCCATTCTTGATAATAATACTGCTTCAACATACAACCTAAATGAATATTACCAAGCGGATTTAGATAGTTACCAAAGTGGTAAAATTGAATATCCTCTTTCCGGCCTTGACCCTGGTAAACATACATTATCTCTCAGAGTTTGGGATGTTTATAATAATTCTTCGGTCGATTCAATTGAGTTTATTGTAGCCGAATCGGCAGAGATGACAGTGAGTAGATTATTCAACTATCCAAACCCTTTTACACAAAGCACTGATTTTTATTTTGAGCAAAATCAAGTTAATACAGACTTGGAAGTTTTGATTCAAATATATACCGTTTCGGGAAGGTTAGTTAAAACACTTGAAACAGATATGTTTGCTGATGGTTATCGAGTAGGGCCTATCCATTGGGATGGTTTGGATGACTTTGGAAACAACATAGGCAGAGGTGTATATATTTATAAACTTCGTATTAAAACATCAGAAGGAAAAACGATTGATAAATTAGAAAAACTGGTTTTGTTAAAATAGTTTTAAAAAAATCCAATTTTTTTTACTGACAGCCTTGATGGCAATTAGATGTTACGGGGCAATCATTGATTGATGTAATTACGCTATTGCTGAAATAATATCTTAGCACGAATGTTTTAAATTCACCCGCATAAATATATGTTCCGGTAATCTCACGGTAAATACGCGAGGCATCTACATCAACTTCCTTACATGCTGGAATTGGAACATTGGAAACAGCCGGTGATACAAAAATACCATTTATCAGGTTTGAGTTGTACGGAACAGAGTAATCAGAGAAAAAATGCATTGAGTTTAATTCATTCATTATTCCTGTTCCTGTGATAGTTATTTGGCGGAAATAGTATCCACCTGTCCAACTGAATACACCTTCACAATCGCAGGAGTTTGGTTCATAATGAACAGGATATTCCAAAAGAACACTATCTGTTAGAATTGTTATTAATGAAGGGTCGGCTACTTTTATTCCCATTGGTAAAACTTTTAATTCAAAAGTCAGTTTATTGCTGGGTTCGTCATAAGAAACAATATTACTCATTTCTTCCCAAGTACTTGATACATTATCAAAAGAGTATAAATTTATTGCTGTGTATGAATACCCTTCAGGTGCATCAATAATAAATAATACTGCTTTTTCGAACTCTGTTCCCGCAGGTTCAAATTTAAGTGTTTTTAAAGTGCTGCCAACCCAATTACCAAGTGTTGAAAATGGACTCAGAGGTGTAATCCCAAGTGTAATATTTTCTAGATTCTGTCCATCAAGTAAAGCAGAATTATTTCCGGGAACAATTATATGAATACCATCAAAATCAATTTCACCGCCTTCGGTAAGATTTATTATATTTGGTGGTAACGCTCTAGTAAGAATAAAATCCTGAAAATAACTAATTGGTGCTTCATTTCCATATTGAATCATTGCTGTACTTTCAACAAAGCCATCTGCTATTACTTCTATGGTAGTTCCGGAAGGTAATGGATTATCTGATGAGTATGAATATTTTCCCTTGTCATCAGTCTGAAGTTGAATATCATTAATAATTATTGTTGCATCTTCAATTACTTGCGAATTATCATTTGTTATTATACCGGAAATCGAATAAACGGGTTTATATGTTTCGCTTACATCAATGTCCGAAGTATTAACCTTTACAAAATCACAAGCTTGCCAAACAAAAACAAAAGATACTATTAAAATATAAAGTACTGATATTCGTATTCTCATCTCAAGTAAAATTATTTTTCTTGCAAATTTATAATTAATTTGTTGATTAACACAATTATGTTAATAAATTTATTGAAGAATACAGAGTTTGAAATAAATATGCCTTTACACTAAGGTCCATGAATTATTCCTAAGTGAAATATCTGCTACCTTTAGATTAAAAGAGTCTCCGTTTGAAACTACTATCCTATCTGCATATTTAGAAAGTTTTCTTGCAGATTCTTTAATTTCTGTTTCAGAAGAAGATTTAATGATTAAGTATAAGCCCGGATTAATAATGTCACGCAATGCATTTGACTCACAGATAAGAACACTATTCACAGGTATTCTATTAAGAAATTCCTCAAACGAAAGCTGTAAATGATTGGAATCTGTTTGAATATAAAAGACTCTTGAAGCACCTGCACGCAACATACGTGAGCTGTCTTTGTGACTATCCCTGTTAAATTCTTCAGCGATATTATATGGTTTTGCAGTGAGGTCGTGGAAATGATTTGTTATTTTTAAAGCAATTATATTGGCTGATTTGCTAAAATGTTTAATGCAGTTGCACACAAACTCTGTTTTTCCAACATTTCTAGCTGTACCGCCTATAATGAGAATATTAGGATAGTTTTTCATATACTTGTATATTTCTTTGCATTATATCAATAATTCTAAATAAATTCTCATTGCTTTAATAATAACTATGAAAATTTTGATGCAAAGTGATTTTTTGAACCAATATTAAAGCTGGTGTTTATAAAATTGCGACAGATTTGTGCTAATTGAAAAATGGTTTGAAGCTCCCGAGAGGTGATATCTTGCATGTCCGAAAGAAAATTTGAACTTTGAGATATTTAAACCTAAGCCCCACGAAAAACCTACTGTCCCTGATTTGGTGCTTATACTCATCTCGTTTCGTCTTTGAGCATTATAAGCAAGGCTTACAAAGAAATTCTTTGAAGGAATAAACTCAGCTGCAAGAATAATATGGTTAAAAGCTTTTTTTCCGAAGTCGGCAATCTTATTGCTATTTTGAATTTCTCCGCTTATTGGGTCAATAATTTGGTTTTGATCAACCGGGTTAATATAACTTAGATCAAATTTTTCAAGATGTTGGATCATAAGTGAAAAACGAAAGGGTGCATGATTAAGTTTTTGAGAGAAACCCATTTGAACATTAAAAGGAAGTGGCTCAATATTACCTTCGGTATAATATGTTTTTAATTGCCGTCCCAGATTTCTCATAACTAATGAAGCCGCAAAGTTTTGTTTATGGTATGTAACTCCTGCGTCGGCTGCCAGTCCATATGATTGGTAATTTTCTAATGAAGAACTAATACCTTTTATGTTTATTCCGAATTGAAAAAGCGAATCAATAGCTTTGGACCACATAAGGTTTAATGCCGTTTCGTTAGCCGAGAATGTTCCGGTGATTAATCCTGTTTCATCAGCTGAATTAAAATCACCATAGTCAATTGTGGTTAACCCCAAAGATAAATTGCCTATTTTATCAAAATTTCGGGCATAATTGAAACCTCCGTAATTTATATCTGAAATGTATGATACATAATTAAGGGTAAAGACATTACTCATTGAGGAATTTAGCAATGACGGGTTTTGGGCTGTAAGATTTAAATCATCATCCCAAACGGGATAGATATTTCCTCCTCCGGCTGCTACTCTCGCACTAACAGGAAGGTTTAAAAACTGGAATGTGCTGTTACCACCAATCTGTGAAGAACCAAGAATTGGCAATAATGCAACAATTAAAACTATAAGTACTTTTCTCATGAAACAAGTATAATCTTTTTTATTTATACCTTAATAAATATTTTTATGGATATTTA
>JANTGP010000110.1 GCA_024762835.1 Bacteroidota bacterium | reverse complement strand
TTCCAAAGTATCATAATAGCCAATTACTTCTTGCTCATCTCTTGTTTTAAGTTTTGTTATTTTAACATCATTCAAGAGTTCTTCAATTTCTTTATCTGTTAATGTTCCACCTTCAATTCTTGTCGATGAGCCGATACTTTCAATAGTTGCAATCTTTCTTAATTCCTTTAGATAAATATTTTCTTGTCTTTCAATAATATTCCATTTCCCTTTATACCAATCAATTTGAGAGATGAGATTTAATATTTTCTGATTTGTTTGAAAATCAAAGTTTAGTTTATTTATGTATTTATCCATTTGTTACCTGTATTTTATCCAAATACAAAAATATAACAGCCTTACTGAATATCCAAATATTATCTGTATTTTATCTGATTACTATTTTCCCTAATGCACCCCAACGGGAGTCTCCGCAACAACCTCCTTTAACTGTCTAAGCTATAATAATATCTCATTAGGTTGAGATTTTTGCAGATTCTTTCGCCACGGTATATTCAGCTGGAAAATCCGGATCAGTCAACACTGCATTCATCTCTGGCCTTGTTACTGAGCTTAGTCGAAGTTGTTACTGAGCTTAGTCGAAGTATCGGCGAGATGAATGCTTAGTTGTTAGGCATTGGCAGTTTATCAATTTATTTTTCTAATTGCTTTTAATAATAATATCATCTTCTGTGTCAAATATTCCATCTTTCCCTGAGGATATAAGAGTATAATTCGTTGAATCTGTCTGAAAATATTTGTATTTATTTTTCCAACTATCTCTTTTCCAACTTTCCCATATAGGTTTAGAACTGACAAATCTCAGATAATCGCTTGGGTATTTATTATTTTGAAGGTAATAATTATCAAGTCTATTGCTGATTTCTAACATTTCATTTTTTGTGTTATTTGAGTCAAAATATTCTAATTTAACATATTGTCCACCTTTATAAAATCCAATGGTCGTTAAGTAAAAGGTTGTGGGAATTATTATTATGGCAGTTACAATACCAAATATTAAATATCTTATGGCTTTTGTTTTTTCCGCACTTTTTTCCATGACTAAATAAATGTCAATAACCGACCAAATCATAGTCCCAAAATAGAAATAATAGAAAGGAATTACTGATATAAAGAAACCTAGAATTAATGAAATAAGAATCATCAAAATACCTTTCAGATATTTCTTCATTATTATCTGTCCACTACCTGGAATAATTATTGAAAAAACAAATGGAAGCCATGTTTTCATATTAGTTTTATTTTCTTTTATTTTTTGATATTGTGTTCATTAAGGTTTCAGTACTCGGTGCTGACGCACAACTAGTAAACATATGGACATATCTACTCTTTTTGTAGGGATTATAAAAATATGGAAATTTAAGCCGGATGTTTGTTTATAGTGGTTCTAGCTTTTTTAGAACCTATTAAAATCAATGAGCAAACAAAGATTTATTATTCTGCTAAAACAATACAGCCTCTCGATTTCTCAAGAGGCTGATAAAGTTAAAGTGGAGCTGCCGGGAGTCGAACCCGGGTCCAAACAAGGAGACCATCCGCTTTCTACATGCTTAGTTTCGATTTAATTGTCGGGAACTGTCCGGAACGAAACCTCCAAGCAGAACCTTAGCCTTTAAAAATTTCGCTTATCTCTCAAGGCAAAAAATAAGCTATCCCTAAATTGCGTGCGTCACAAAATCAGGATGGATTAGGGAATAACCTCCTGTGTAACGTCTCGTACCAACTCCTTGAGAAGGTATAAAGCAGTAATCTACTATGCTTCGATTATGCAGCGAGAGCAAAATTATTTTCGCCAGTTATAAAAGTTGTGATCCGTGATTAACGAGCCGGAAACACAATGCTCGGCATGCTTACAAAACACCTCGTCTTGCTGTCAAAACCAGGTCAGCCCCATTTTTTAAAATGGTTTGCAAAGATAGCAAAGAATATACGCAGCTACAAAAGAAATATTACACAGCCATTTGAATAATTTGCGAGAAAGTCAACTTAATAAACATTTTTAATGGTAAAAAACTTGATAAGCCTTGCTATCATTGAGTTTTAATACCGATTAGTAAATGAAATATGCTTTACTGTGGATGTATGATTGCATAAAAAAATGTAAAGATTAACTTAGAACATATGCTTAATTCATTTTGCAATTTGCTATCTCATTATAAGAAACTTCTTTGCCCAAATATTATCTTTACCAAGCACACGCACAAAATAGCTCCCAACAGGCAAATCAGAAATATCAATATTATATGAACTTTCAGGTAAATATAAGTCATGAATTTTCTTAAGCATTTGTCCTGTTTGGTTATAGATAGTTATTTCTTGTATTTGTTTGTTATAAATGCTTATATTGAGGTTTGTAGTTGCGGGATTTGGATATACCCTGAAATCCGGATCGGTTCCGATAGTTGAGATACTTGAAGTAGTATCTGGCAAAGAAAGATTAATGTCAATCAATGGTATTTCTTCGAGGTATTGAACAAATGCATTACCACCACCGGTATTAATAACATATCTTGTCTCAATTAAATAATCGTGATAGCCTGAATTGTCAGTACCGATGCTAAGATTGTATGTCATTGGAATTAACTCCAAAGCTATTGTATATCCATTATTAGGGTCAAGAATATCATTGCCATCACCTTGAGGAAGGAATGGAATCGTAACCCAATTGCCAATATCCGAATTTTGAATAATATATTCCTCACCCTCCAATAATAAAACCGGAGTTGAATCCTGGCTTAGCAAACAAGGTATAATAATTCCTCCTGTTGTTGTAGAATCAATAAACACCGAAACAGAAACAATGGTATCTACTTCTGCTAAAGTAAATCTAAGCTCGACTGAACTGCCATTGCCACCACCATATTGGGAAGGAGAGAAATTATCGTTATAGATATTATATCTCTTTATGCTTCTTTCTTCGGATATTGAGAAAGAAATATCATCTGCAATATTATTAGTCGGATTTACATCAATTTCAGCTTGCTGGCACTTCATTGACATTGTATAATTGTTTACACCCGGGGCAACGAAATAGTTGGCACATTCTAAATATTCTGAGTTGCCTACGTTTAAAACAGGAATTGAAGCCGTATCGGAATAAATCTGATTATTTAAGCTATCAGTAACTATTGTAATAAAACTCACATCTGTCTGATTGATTGTTCCAACATTAGTGATATCGCCGGCAGACATTATTGGCAATATTTGGTTTACAGGACGTTGAGAATAATAACCGTCATTTACTGTATCGCCATATATATAGGCAATATTTTCAAAATAAATATTATCAAATGCAATATCGTTTTGTGCAAACGATGAAAATGAAACAGCAATAAGAAATGCTATTACTATAGTCTTTAATAAAGATTTAGTTTTCATAATAATATATTTATTAGTTAAACAACTATTCTCCCACCACCTTAAATTATAGAATTAGAGCAATATACAAAAAATAAAAATACCCTGCTACTTTTTTTCAAGGATTAGAGCAAGCTTATTAAAATCGGATGCACTATTCACTACTTTCTGATATTCGGGATATTCGTCAAGCGTAAAGTATAATTGATTATAATATTCTTTAATCGTTACAATTATTTTATCACCTTCTATTTTGTATTTCGAGTCGAACATTAAAACCTTATCTCCATCTTTAACATAATCAGCATATATTATTAAATCGTCAAGGTTTTTAACCCTGTATCCATCGGGTATATTAATTTCCAATATCCGGTTATATGTTCTTAAAAAATCGCTGTAAACCGGCAGTTCTCTTTCTCTTTTGTTATAAAGCTCAAATTGAGGACCAATTAACTCACCAACTTTTAATATATATTTCTTTCCTGCATTTTCAATTAGTTCGTCATATCTTCCTTGGCACTTAATAATAAAGTCTTTTACGCCTATATCTTCGGGTTTGGTGTTAATTATTTCCCAGTCTTTAATATCAATAGTTTTAATCAGAGCATAAATTTGATCTTTAGCTAGTTTCTCTTTTTGTTCTTCGTTAATCATATTAAAATATGGTTGGATATAAGCGGCATAATATCCTTTATAGGTATCTGAAATGTCGAGGGAAACTTCATCCATATTTTCATTAATAAAAACTTTTACATCCAGATTGCTATATGACTGAGTACAATCGCTTGGTGGTATAAACTTTATTTTTCCAATACCGGTTTTATAATCGCCTAAGCTAAGCTCTTTAATAAACAAGCCATAGTTATCTGTGTATTCGTAAGGGATTAATCCATATCGGAAGTTTAATTCATATGGTGCTAAAAACTTCTTGGTTTTCGGGAAATACATCAGATAATAACTCAAGTAATTAAATGCCTCAAAATCAGGGTCAAATTTTGAGTAGTCTCTACTGCAAGTAATTACCATCTGATAATTAATCTCAAGTTGATTAAAGATTAGTGCAAACATTTTTGTTATGCCATATGAATCAGCAATTTTATTTATATAAATCGCTGCCGGAACAGAAAATACATTATCAGAAGCTTCGGTTATACTAATATTATCTTTAAGATAATTTTCAACTTTGCGAATCTTATCTTCCAATCCATCATTTTTCGATATGCCTATTTTCTTAATTATTTTTTTAATTGCTCTTACATCCACCTTTTCGGCAGAATTAATATTTGAATATATATTACGTGAAGCTATACCATAAGATGATATATCTTTAGCGCTGGTTGCGGTGTTTACATCCAGCTTATAAACAAATTGTTTTAACAGCAATGAATATGGTGCCATAGCTTCTTCTTCTAATCCGGGGATTGAATCCAGATGAAGTTTCCAATGGTTTTTATTTTCAACCAAAGTGTCTAAAATAACTGTATTTGTATCATTATAAACCTTAAATTTAAAAACCAGATGAGGATCTGATATTAAATCAAACTCGTATTCATTAATCGGCAAATCGCCTTGAATAATTTTGCGAACACCTGTATATCTCGACTTTCCTTTAATAGTATAAAGATACTCTATAACACTGCCTTTTTGTAAGCCTTCAAAAGCAAAATATTTATAGTGCTCACCTGTTTCTTCATTTGTCGATTCAAGTATTTTTGAATCATCCAGTAATATGACATTATTGTCCGGATTAATTACTCTTGCTTTTGCAGATACTACTTCGGAGCTTTTACTGAAATAGATATAACGCTTATTGCTGTTTTCAACCTCATCGTCGGAATTAATATATTCTATCTGATCTTTTGTATAATATTGTATAAAATCATCTTTTTCATGTGTAAACTCAACAACTTCTTTTTTCTTAATAATTATCTTCTCTTGAGCTTCATTTACAGGAACTTTAGGAGGCTTACCCCAATCATAACTTTTGTAAAAGGCTTGCTGTCCGTTTACCTGAGTAAAAGTAATTACTAATAATAAAAAGGGTAATAAATAGTTTACTTTCTTTGTAAGTGTTTTGTGCATAACACCAAATATATTAAATTAATACTAGTTAATCTTTTTTAAAACAATGGCCTTTTTATAGGCTGATTCAACATCTTTCATCAATTCATTCCATTGTGAAAAATTCCCGGGATAAAGCACTAAAAGTTTTCCTTCGATAATATGATTGTAAATAATAGTATCATCTCTGACAGTATATGTTATACTCATTTTAACTACATCGTTATTAAGGCTGACATCATCAGGAATAAAATCGATCTGATAACCTTCAGGGATTTTTAATTTATACTCGTGTTGAACCCTATTACGAAACCTGAACTGTAAAGGCGTTTCTCTATCGTCTTTCAGTTTGTTCCATAAAAATTCCTTGTCGAGATTAAGATTTATATATAGCTCATCATCAATTGCTCTAACATAGTTGTTAATCTCGTAAGAAAAAGGAATTACCATTTCCGGAAGATATGACTTTAACGAAGATGCATCATAATCTATCAGTTCAAACCTGTTATTCCCCAATTCGAGACGGTCTTCCATTGCATCATCAAGTTTTTTGTTTTTTAAGCCATCAAATCTGTATTGAAACAGGATTTTCGGATAGCCTGACAAATGATATGTTCCGCTACCTTTAATATTTTTTCCCTCAATCGAAACATCAACTTTGTCATATCTGATATTCTTATCAGAACTAATAACAGGAACTGTAACAACTTTATAATTTGCACTGTCTATACTAATAAGAGCCTCTTTGCCCTGAATTGAATAAGTAGGTAGTCCCAAATAATGAAACTCTCCTGTTCCATCTAAGAAATAATATTTATTATCATCGATATATGTAAGTATCATATGATTATCGGATATAGGCGAACAAATCTCGGTAAATTTATAAGGTAAATCCCGCGTTCCAATCCATGTAAGGTGCGAAGTAATACCGGATAGTTTTAACAGCTCATACAGAATACTCGAATAATCTTTACAATCGCCATATCGTTTTCTTAAAACCTCATCGGGTTTACGTGGAATAAGTCCACCCATTCCATACTCAAAGGCAACATAATTAATATTTTTTTGAACCCATCCGTAAATCTTTTCAACCTTTTCGAGGTCGGTCTTACAATCTTTAGTAATTTCATCAGCTGTTTTTTGTAACTCACTTTTACTAATATCAGTGTCAAGGTCTTTAATAAATGAATAATACCATTTATATAAGTCCGACAAGCTGCTTAATACTTCATGCCTTCCCTTTTTGGTCTCATAGCTTCTTACAATTGGAATTACATGGGGTACAAAATACCGTATTGCCGGCTGACGGGCTTCGTCTTTTATTCGCTTAATATTATTGGCTGTCCATATATATTTAGTGTATTTCTTGCCTTTTGTTACAGTATAGTCAATGTTTGAATTCTCAAAATTCTTTGTTATAAAATCAATATTTACTCTATTGTCGACATTAAATTCCAATTGAAAATTATCAATCGGAATAAAGTTCCCAAATATTACAGAATTAATCATTCTGGCATCTGCAATACTATGTTCTGTATTCATCTCAATAACCGACCCGTTTGTTAAACCCGGGAAAGTAAAGCTGTATTCTTTCGAGTCGTCGTAAAAAACACTACCACCTAAAGAGCTAACTTCATTATATTGCTTAATTGCTGTTTTTTTATATTTATCATCATTATAAATATACGAATTAGCCTCATAGTCAACTAGTTTTGTAAAGTCCGAACTAAATATTGATCTTTTATAATCAAAAAGCGATACTTTATTTATGTAAATATACTTTTCTTTTATTTTTCTATTAACAACAAGTTTGTCTTTCTTTATAGATATATTAACTATAGCAATTTCAGACAATTGAACCATCTTTTCGCCTTGATATTTATCCTTAATTTTGTTATAAACAGAAACATCAAGCTGTGCATTTGCCAACAAAAAAGTAAATAGAAACAATAAACTTGTAATAGTTTTTTTACATGTATTCAACATCATAAATTTCTCCACCAAAATAATTTTCCTTTTTAATAAGATTTCCTTCATTGTCATAAAATATAGCTGTTCCCGTAGGTAAATTGTTTAGATAGTAAACTATTGATTTAATATTACCGTTTTTATAATATTCGACAAATTTACCGTGTTTTGCATCATGCAGATAATGACCGACTTTGCGAAGTTGCCCGTTATCAAAATATACTAAATCTTTCCCTTCACGAAACCCATATTCATATCTGTGTTTTTCGGCTAATTGTCCGTTTTCATGATACTCTTTATAACTACCATGCAAAAGTCCGTTAAGAAATTCGAAATCACGTGATATTTGCCCGTTCCTATAGTAACAGAGTAATTTTGCCGTACCTTTCTCAATCTTAGTCATTGATAGAATTTCCCCATCACTTCCCTCGTATGAATATCCAATCAATATCCCATAGTTATAATACCTGACAATCTGAAAATTACCTTTCTCGCTATACCAAAATGTTGGTCCGTGTCTTTTATCTTTAAAATAGTTCTCTTTAACAACCAATTTCCCGTCTTCGTTATAGCTCAGATCCTCGCCTTCAATCATCCCGTCTTTAAACTTTCTTACTTCCTTTAGCTTTCCGCTGTCAAAATAGTAGTTCCATGTCCCTATTGGCTTCCCATAATAATACTCACCTTGTTTAGTCAATTGACCCGTGTCATTATACCAACTCCATTTACCGTGACGGTTAGAGTTAAAATATCCACCTTCGATGCTTATCTTTCCATTAAAATGATAAGCAGTATAAGCACCATGTAAAATACCATATAGATATTCTCTCTTTTGGTAGATATTCCCATTATGATAATGTCTGCTATAGCTTAGAGGGTTGTAATAGTCAACAATGTCAATAAGCTCACCGGTAGTATCAAAATAGCTTGTTCTAATATGTTCTTCATTCTCGTAATGATTTATATAATATAGCTTCCCTGTTTCGGTATAAAAGTATTGATCGCCATATAAATTATCATGAAAAAAGAAATTTTCACCCGAAAGGGTACCATCGGGATAATAATACCTGACAGTCCTTTCCAACAATCCGTCAACATAATATCCTTCGTTGTAAATACTGCCGTCAATATAATTGTTTCTATAATACCCATCTTCTTTTCCGTCTTTGTACTTTATTACAGATGAGGATTCTGCATTAGTAAAAAACTCTTTTTTCTCACCAATTAATTTTCCTTCGTCATAATTCTCTGTTGATGTAAGATGACCATACTCATTATAATATTTCCACAGTCCGTCTTTACCTCCATCAAGTAAATAATTACCTTCGGTGCTGATAACTCCATTTGTATAATAACCTTCGTAATAGAATTTACCATTCTTTTTACTAGCTTGTTTAATAATATTCCCACTCTTATCAAAATAAGTGTATTCAATAACATCGTCTTTCTTGTATTTAAACTCATAATAAAGCTTACCATCTCTGCTATATTCGCTATATAAACCTGTCAATCTGCCCTTTTCGTCGTAGTTAGATTTGCTATACAAACTACCATTTATAAAATAGTTAAGCCATTCCCCTGTTTTATTTCCGTCAATAAATTGACCTTTTTCGCTCAGTTCACCGGTTTCAAAATAGCTTATAAAATCTCCATCTATAACTCCGTCTTTATAAATATATTTTGAGTAAACCTGCCCGTTTCTGTAGTAATTAGTTTCATTTTGACGTTTGCCACCCTTAAATTCAATTACCATTTGTATCTCACCACTATCAAAATACTGAATTGCCTTACCGTCAATAGTATCATTTCGGTATGGTATAATAAACTTTATATAATTCTTGCCGAGCTTGTAAAATATACTGTCATTTCCATTGGCTTTCCCATCAGTAATAGCTGAATTGCTTAAAAGAGCACCATATCTATTATATTTATAAAATTGTCCGTCGAAATTATTATCCTTGTTTATACCGTACGATTTTAGTTGACCATTATCAAAAAACACTTTGTTTTGGCCATTCAGTTTTTTATTATCATACATCGCTGTTTCTTTTATCCCTCCCTTTTCATTGTACCATTTCCACAAACCATCTTTTTCATTATCTTTATATGAGCCTATTGCAGAGGTATCTCCTTTAGAGTAGAAAAACTTACAGGGCCCGGTAAAATTTTCGTCTTTATTTTGTTTGCCAATTGCAAATAATTCGCCCGAGTTATAATAATAATATGAGAGCAAATTTCCGTTTTTGTCTTTTTCTCTGTCTTTACCTGCAATATCAAGCCATTTGCCGGCTGCCCATGTCACAAATTGCTTTTGTTTTGTTTTGTTTTTCGATATAATTTTTTGGTATTTTTTATTTGAAGTCGATAACATTATTCGATATGAAAAAACATCGAAATAGCCATTTTCATATACTTCTTTATAAAATGGGACATATACTTTATCCCAGAATCCGCCATTACCCTCAAATTCCGACAATTTTTCCATGATAGCATGATTTTGCTTAATAACAGGTTCCTTAATCTTTATCGGGATCTTATATTTTTTACTAAGTGCAGCATAGTTATTCACTATTAAATCAATCTCCTCAAATGCTTTGTCGTCGGCAGAGATACTGATATTTTTAGGTTCAAGATCTTTTTTGTTTGCGACCAAATCATTCATATAAACCAATAAACTAAGAGAGTTTTCGGCATCAGGCGAAATAAAAAGGTAAGTGTCAAATGCCAGAATAGCTTGTGTGATTAAGCCTTCGTTTGCACATAATAAACCTAATTCTAAATGCGGATACGAATAATACGGGTTAAGATAAATAACCTTTTGTAATGACTCTATTTCTTTATCATATTTTTTTAGTTTTTTAAAAGCAACTGAAAGATTGTAATAAGCAATGTAACTCGTGGGATAATCAACTATGTATTGCTGAAATGTGACAACTGAGTTTTCAAATTCCTCTTTCCTTAACTCAGCAATACCTTTGTATAAATAAAAATCAGATGTATAAATACTCTTAGTCTTAAGATTTTCTTTACATATCTTTATCAATTCATCATATTTCTCAAGTTCGAGTAAAGCTCT
>JANTGP010000109.1 GCA_024762835.1 Bacteroidota bacterium | reverse complement strand
CGAGGTAAAAAATATACGATAATACCTATGCTTAGAATAAATAGAGATGCTCTATAAAACAAGCTTGAGTATTTTAAAAAAGAATCAATGAAGTTTTTCATATTTTGTATTTTAAATAAAAAGAAAATGTATTAATATTATTAATATATTTAATATCTGAAATTGTAGGTTCAATTGTAAAAATTAGAACAAATAAAGTTCAAAGCCTTACATACAATATATCATTTAGAAAGCTATTTAGTTAAAACATAAAATTCAGTTGAGTTTATTATATTAATATGTAACTTTGCAGTCAGAATTAATTTTATTCGAATGCATTCGGATTTGAAATCTTTAAGTAACTAAATTATAAAAAAATGAAAAAACTTATTACTCTGATGTCCTTTCTTTTGGCAATAGGACTATTTGTGGCACAAAGCCAAACAATTCCAAACGGCGATTTTGAATCATGGGTTCCCGGATTATCATATGATCAGCCAACTAGTTGGGATACACCCAATGAATCAATTTCAGCACTTGCAACCGACTATGTTGTATTTGATGAAACAACTGATATTTTTGCAGGTTCTCACTCTGTAAAACTTGAATGTAAAGATATAGTTGTTTTCTTTCAAACAATAACTGTTCCCGGTTTCGTAACTCTTGGCGACTTATCTGTTAATACTGTTACCCAAGAGGTTTCCATTAATGGAGGTGTACCTTTTACCGACCGTCCTGATAAGCTTACCGGTAACTTTAAATACCTACCCTCAGGTACTGATAACTGTGTTTTTGAGGTTGTATTATTAAATTATGATGCTTCAACTTCTACTATTCTTGATACAATAGGGCAAGGTGTATTTACCAGTTCGGCTACTTCTACAGCATGGGATTATTTTGAAGCTGTAATCAATTATAATTCTAGTGCAACACCAAATTACATGAATATTAATCTTTTAAGTTCAGAGAATTTAAACGCTGGTAGCATAGTTTATGTTGACAATTTGGAGTTTTATACTGCTCCAACCATTTTACCTGACTTATTTATATCAGAATATATTGAGGGAACAAGTAATAACAAAGCCCTTGAGATTTATAATGGCACAGGTGCTTCTGTTGATTTAAGTTCATATTCAATAAAATTATCAAGAAATGGTGCCGGCTGGGGTATGTATGATTCTACCACTGCCGAACCGGGTTTTATTTACCAGTTTACCGGTACTTTAGACAATGACGAAGTTTTTGTTCTTGCTGCCGACCAAGCAGGTGCTGATATCCTTACCGTAGCTGATGATGATTTATCTTATCCAAGTGTTTGCCATTTTAGCGGCGATGATGCTATAGGTTTATTTAAAAACGATACTTTGATTGATGTTATTGGTGTACCAAGTGTTGACCCGGGTGCAGGTTGGGAAGTAGCCGGAATAGCTGATGCAACAAAAGATCATACTTTGGTAAGAAAACCATTTGTTGAATATGGAAATATTGACTGGACATCTGTTGCCGGTGTTGATTCTTTAAGCTCAGAATGGCTTGTATATCCCCAAAATGAGTTCTCTTATCTAGGATCGCATAATCAGCCTGTTAATAGTAATGAAAATGAAATTGTCAGCTTTGTTCTTGCAGAACAAGCCGGACCTGCTACAATAAACAATACCGCATTTACTGTTGATATTACTGTTATTGCAGGTACGGATGTTACAAGTCTTAGTCCTGTTATTACTGTGTCAACAGGTGCAACAGTTGATCCTGCATCCGGTGCAAGTCAGGATTTTACAAATCCTGTAGTTTATACAGTTACCTCACAAACAGGAGTTGCTCAAGCATGGACAGTAAGTGTTAGCCTTGCACTTGATGCCGATTTATTCTTCTCTGAATATGTTGAAGGCTCAAGTAACAATAAAGCTCTTGAGATTTATAATCCAACAGCTGCAAGTGTTAACCTTGACGATTATATTATTCGTACAAACTACAATGGAAATCCATGGAGTGGATTCCATACTTTCCCTGCCGGAGCTAGCTTAGCAGCTGGTGATGTATGGGTAATTGCTAATGATGGTGCTGATGCTGCTGTTCTTGCTGTTGCTGATGAGGTTTTTGCATATAATCAATCCGGTTATATTGTTGGCTTTAATGGAGATGATGCACGTGGATTATACAAAATTGTTGGAACAGATACTTTGCTAATTGATATTATAGGGGATCCCTCAGTAGACCCTGGTGACGGATGGGATGTTGCAGGTGTTGCTGCTGCCACAAAAGATCATACCCTTGTTAGAAAACCAACTGTAACTCAAGGAAACCTTGATTGGGCTGTTTCGGCAGGAACCTCAGCTGGTGATTCAGAATGGATTGTTAATCCACAAGACGATTTCTCAAATCTTGGTACAAATGCAAGTGGTGGAAATGTTGCTCCAATTGTTTCAAATGTAACAATACTTCCCGAAATAGTTACTGATGCTGATACTGTTGCAGTGGGTGCTACAATTACAGATACTGATGGAACTGTTACTGATGTTAGCTTTGCATGGGGACTTGATGGCGTCAGCTTTCCAAATCCTATATCATTAACTGCAATAGCAAATGTTTATGGCACGTATCCCAACACTATTCCTGCTCAAGCTTCTGGTACAACTGTTTACTTCCGCTTTGTGGCTGTTGACGATTCAAATGATACTACAACTTATATTGGCGAATATACTGTTGCTGCACCACCGGCTAATGCAACTATATACGAAATTCAAGGTCAGCTTGATGCATCACCATTTGAAGGACAGATTGTCACAACAAGTGGTATTGTTACCGGCTTGCTTCCCGGTTCATCTCAAGGTTACTTTATACAAGACGGTGATGGTGCATGGAATGGAATATTTGTTTATGATAATGTAAATCTTCCAGCTGTTGGTGATGATATCACTATTACATGTTTGGTTGCTGAATATTATGATCTAACCGAACTTAAAGAAGTAGCTTCATTTACAATTAATTCTTCTGGAAACACATTACCAAATCCAAGTATTCTTACTGCTGCTGAGGTTAATGACGAAGCATACGAAGGTGTATTTGTAAGAGTGGAAAATGCTGAATGTACAAATGCTGACTATGGATATGGTATGTGGGCAATATATGATGGCAGCGATACTACACTTGTTCATAATAACGGTTCGTATGAATATGTTTCGGTATTAGGCGAACATTATAATGTTCAAGGAATCTTGAATTATAACTTTTCTGAATGGAAGATTGAGTTACGAATGGAAGGTGATGTTACAATATATAACGATATCATTAAGATTGATGATAAAGGTTTTGTTGTTTATCCTAATCCTGCAAGTTCAGTCTTAAATGTTTCTAAGATTGATAATATTAAAAGTATTTCTCTAATAAATATTTTAGGTTCGGAATTACAGACAATTAGTAATCTGAATTCTGATAATAACAGTATTGATATCTCAGAATTGAATTCCGGAATCTATTTCTTGAGAATTACTAATAATGATGGAAGTATGAATAGTATTAAGTTTATTAAAGAATAAACTTATTTATAGATAACAAAAAGGTCCGGCTGTGTAGCCGGACTTTTTTTTGCATTCTAAAATCTATTACTCAAACCAAAATGAATTTTAGCTCTCTTAAACTCAATAGGATTGTCAAATTGTTTTCCTAAAGCATAGCTTATGCTAAATATGCCGGCTTTGGTTTGGAAGTTTGTTCCTATTCCAAAGCCAATTGGGTAATCACTTATAAAATCAGAATGGGTATTATTTTCATAATAGGCTGCGTTGAAGAAAACAAAAAGATTTGAGTTTCTTTCATATAGATATCGCAGCTCACAATTCATTACAGAATAAACCGAAGCTAAAATTGATTCTTCGTCAAAGCCTCTTAAATCTGAGAATCCTCCAATCTTATATATTTCATTTTCGTATAACACAGGACTATTCAGATATCCGGTTGAGTTATAAAATCTTACACTTAGGTGTTTGTAGAGTGGCAAATAGTAATTTGCTTGTAACAAAAATTCATATTGAGCAAGATTTGATGTGGGCTTGTCCGAGTTCTGATTATTTGATTCGGTATTAAAAAAGGATTTTTGTCCAATAGATGCACTTGCATTAACAAGATATCCTTTTCGTGGATTATATATATAATCAAGTTTGCGAACAAACATCCCAAATCCGGCCATATTCCATCTTAAATCAGTCATGTTGGCGAGGTTTGTTATGTTGCCCGATAGCAAAGATGAAACCTTTCTCTCGAAAAACATCCTGAAGTAGTTAGCTTTATTTATGTAAAATCGTAGGCCAAACTTGTTATCAACATTCAAAAAACTACTATCTTTTTTTTGAAGTAAAAAGCTATAATCTACACCAAATGTAGACGAAATAATATATGGAAAATCTAAATCAATTTTTAAATTCTGACTGGTTGATTCCAGTCTTTGCCAGTTAAAATTTATACTTTCTCCTTGTTTTATTGAGTTTACCATAAATAGTTCAAGTTCACCGGTAAGCAGTAATTTTTTGCTGGTCTTATTATTCGGAAGTACGCCTAATATCCCGTTAAAACGATTTGCTTGTTTTTTATCAACATACACAAACAGGTCAGCATTTTCTTCAAAGAATTCAATTTCGGGAGGTTTTATCTCGTTCAAAAAAGGAATTTCTGAAATTGAATTTGAAATTCCTGCAACACTTTCTTCACTATAAGCATCATTCGGAGAAACACCTATATACCTGTAAAGATAATTCTTGTTAAATGATGAATAAGGTTTGATATGAATGCTATCTATTACAATTTTATTATTTCTATTTAGAAACAAATCAGCACTTACTTTTGCATCATAAAACTTAATATTTACTAAAGACAGCTCTGCAAAAGGGTAAGAGTTATTTTCATAATAATTTAGAATATCTTCACGAAATTTATTATAGTCAGATAAGCTAATTGCTTTATCTTTAAAGTAATCATCGCTTAGCTTTAGTTTGTTTAAATCCTCTTCAGGGAAGTTTACCAATGATAATTGTAACCATTTATAAATATCTCCAAGTGAAACATAAACCTTATCGGGTTTTGTTTTTGAGAAACTGTCGACACGTGCAGACAAGTATCCAATATTATACAGATTGTTTAAAAAATCATGCAATTTTAAATTTAGTTCACTTTCGTTTTGATATTCGACAATTAATTTACTAGTTCGAAATTGTTTTGGAAGTTCTTTGTTTAAAATTATTGTTACTGTTCTCAGTGTGTCTTGTGCATTTAACGAAAAAACACAAAAGACAATTAAAACTGATATTAATAATTTTTTCAACTTCAATATTAAGGCAAACTAAATAAAAGTAAAACCAAATTTATACAATAAGAAACGATTTGGCACAAACAATATTTTGAGACTAAATCAGATTCTAAAGTTCATTATTCATAAATCCCTGTCGTTCTATTATCTTCAGGTACTCTTTAGAAAAGAAAACATTATCTTTTTTAGTATATCTGTTGTCAGTAAAAACCTGGGACAAAGTTTCTTTCTCATTCTCAATCAATAAGTCTTTTGTTTGCTGAAGTGCTTCTTTATCTTTGTATATTCTGTCAATATCCTCTTCAGAATAATCAGTATATACATCAGCATGCACTACAGCTTCAAGCGGAAGCCTGTCAGTTAACGGGGGAATATCTTGTGGATATCCGATAACAATTGAAGTAACCGGCACTACAGATTTAGGTATATTTAGAGCTTTAATTATATCGGCTGCCATGTATGTTGTTGTGCCTAAATAACATATTCCCAGACCATGAGATTCTGCTTCAAGTGCTACATTCTGAGCTGCAAGCAAAGCATCAATTGATGCAGTATAAAAAGACAGAAAATTATCATATCCGGGTTTTGCTTTTCTTTGCTCGCACCATTTATTAAAACGATTAAAATCTGCACAGAAAGTTAATATTACCGGTGCTTGTTTTACCATGTTTTGCTTAAAATGGGCTTGCCACAATTTCTCTTTTATTTCTTTATCTTTTGTGACAATAACACTATACACTTGCATGTTTCCCGTAGTAGAAGCTCTTGTCCCGGCTTTCAAAATTTTTTCAAGAACTTCATCTTCAATAGCTAAACTTTTGTAGCTTCTAATTGTTCTATGTTTAAATATTGTATCTATCATTTTTTTATTAAGGTTTTAATTATGGAACAATATTACTAATATTGTAGCTGTTTACATAATTAATTCAATAAAGGTATAAATTAAAAAAAAATTATATTTTTGTTGTAAATAATATAATTGAATCACATGAAACGAATATTGATAATTTTAGTTGTGTCTTTTCTCATTGGAATAGCGTTTTCATCATGTAAAACACATAAGCCATGTCCAGCTTATGGCTCTGTTGATACAGAACAAGAGGCTCATGTGTAGTGCTTGAAGACCCCCTCATTTCTGTGGCAATAATAGTTTATTTATTTAAGTTATTGTTGTAATTCTTTCTGTATTAAGGTGCTATTTATGAAAATAATTTTTACAATAGGTTTAGTGTTTTTTATCGGAAGTGTTATGATGGCACAGGGTGAGATCGATAAAGAAAATAAAATCTTATTGCGTAATGAAAGCTCGATATCATTTTCTTTAAATACCAATGGTCTTGGTTTTGGCTACAGATATGGTAAACATATTAATGCCTATAAAAAGTGGCTGTTCCAATCTAATTTTAATTATATAAAAGGCGACAAGGAGGTTAAGACACGATCTTATGTAAATAACTACAAGAGTTTTACTTATGGCAAATTAAATTCTTTTTATTCGATTGGCTTATCTACCGGAATTCAAAAAGAAGTTTTCAGTAAGATTGATAAAGGTGGCGTTGCAATATGTTATTATTATTTAGGCGGAATAAGCCTTGGCATTCAGAAACCTAAACTATATGAAGTTAGTTATGAAGTTGGCGTAACTGAGGTTGAGGACTTTGAAACCTACTATCATAAAATTCAGAATTATCATGCAGGTTATATTTTAGGAAATTCATCTTATTTTGATGGTATTAAGGATACAAAGCTGATACCGGGTTTATCTTTAGAATCTGGAGTAAATTTTGAATTCAGTTCGGAAGACAATTACTTGAATGCAATTGAAGTAGGAGGAGCAATAAATTACTTCCTCGAAGATGTAAAGATAATGTACTCAAGTGGGAATGATTATCCGCAATTATTTGTTTCCCTGTTTCTCAGATACCGAATGGGTAAGATTATTAATGCCAGACATATAGTTGATTAATTATTATGATTATTATTTAAAATACAAAGAAGTATATAAATAACAAAAAAATCTTGATACAGAGTAATTTTCAAAAACCGACTTAATTTTAATATGTTTTAGCCAAAATATTACAATTTTTAACACATGTTAATAATATAGTTTTTTATTGTTCAAATAGTTTGTATTTTTAGGCCATAAAACAAAAATCATTTTATTATTGAATTTATTATTATGAAAAAGAAACATTTACTATTTCTTTCCGGAAGTATCTTGATTATTGGATTAATTGCTATAAGTATTTTTATTTCAAACAATAAAAAACAATATGTTGCAAGAAACAACAATACCAATATCAGCGAGACAACATTTCGTGGAGCTGCAAGTTGGATGCAATACAGGAGAGGTGATATCAATGGAAATATTGACCCTAAAGATGTTCAAAGAGCACAAAAAGAAGTAAAAGCATTGGCAAATTTAAAGTCAAATTCAACTGTTGATTTCGATTGGAACGAAATGGGACCTGATAATATCGGTGGTAGAGTTCGCGCAATCTTATATGACATGAATAATTCAAATATTGTTTATGCCGGAGGTGTTAGTGGTGGTTTATGGCGTTCGGTTACCGGAGGCCAATCTTGGAATAAAGTTCTTTATAGTGGCGATGCTACTAATGATTTCGTAAATAACCTGAATGTTTCTTGTATTACTCAGGCTGCTAATGGCGACATTTATTTTGGTACCGGTGAATACTCAGGAAGTAGTGCAAATTATGTTGGCTCAAATGGTAATGGTATATGGAAATCTACTGACGGTGTTATATTTACTCATTTGGAGTCAACATGGTCAACAAGTAATCAAAAAGATATATTTCAGGTTACTAATAGATTGGCAGCTGACCCAAGCGATGCAAATAAACTTTATGCTGCAACCTACAAAGGTTTGAGAGTTACAACTGACGGAGGTGTTAATTGGGAAACAATTCCAGACGGAATATCAACAGGAAATAAGTATAAATTGAGTAGAGATGTAAAAGTTGGAACAGACGGAACTGTTGTTGCATCAATAAATCAAAAGACTTATATTTCTACCGATGGTGGAGAAACATTTGCAACATCAACATTATGGCCTTCTGTTTCAAACGGACGATTAGAGTTTGCAATATCACCATCCGACCCGAACTATATTTATTGCCAGGCAGCCAATCCAAACGGTACTCTCGAAAATATCTATCAATCAACTGATAAAGGAGTAACATGGAATGTTATAGGTCCCGGTGGTTACCTTACATTTCAACCTTTGGGCAATCAGGGTACTTATGATAATATAATAGCTGTATTCCCTAATAGTCCTACAAAGATTATAATTGGTGGACAGTCAACAATGTATACCTGGTCTCCTGAAACAGAATGGATTCCTGTTTCAAATGGATATTTTGATATCACAGATTACAGATATGTGCATGCCGACCATCACGAAATTGTATTCCATCCTAACTATGAAAACAATCATACATTATTAATTGGTACCGATGGTGGTGTTTTTATTTCGGAATATGATGCTGTTGCCTTTGCAAACAGGAATAAGAATCTTAACATTACTCAGTTTTATGGCGTAGCATACGACGGTCAGGGTCATGTAATGGGCGGAGCTCAGGATAATGGAACATTGTATAATGACTTTGGAGGAAATACTGTTCGCAACTTTGTAGAAGTAAGTGGTGGTGATGGTGCTTTTTGCGAAATGTCAATGCTAGATCCGAGAGTTGGTTTTGCAACTGTTTATTATGGCTCTTTAAGAAGAACACAAGAAAAAGATAAGAGCTATTATGAAGCAGGAAATTATTTTTATAGTAATAAGATTCTTAACACATACTGGGGCGGTTTGGAATCTAATATTGGTGATCCTACCAATTATCATTCAGGACCATTTGTAACTCAAGTTGAACTTTGGGAAAGCTATTACGACGAAAATAGTATAGACTCAGTAACTTATACGAATGATTCTATTTGGATTTCAATTGATGATTATGATAACTATTATGCATCATGGGAAGCCGCATATATAAACTTTAGTGTTGACACTGTGCATTTTGTTAATGCAAATAATGAAACTTCAGTGATTGCTGCCTTAACTATTGGAGCAGGCGAAACAATTTATGCAAAAAGTCAGATATATGACAGACCTTTGGCTTATGTTTTACCATCTACACTATACCCCGGCGAACAAGTGAAAGTAAAGGATACTTATCAAGCCATGTTGGCAATTCCTTTACGTAACCCAAATAGTGAAGAATGGAATTTGCTTTTAACCAGAAAACCATTAAACTTTAATGTGCTTGCAGCATATCAGCCTTGGGCTTTTACTTTACCAATGACTCTTACAGGTGGTACATGGGCATTTAGAGACCTTCAGTTCTCTAAAGATGGTGAATATTTGTATTTTGCATTTAACAGTACCTTATATCGTATTTCAAATCTTTCAAACTCAAGAACAAAAGACCAGCTTGATGTTGATGGTCCTGACTATAATCTTGACGTTGAATCTATTTATTCATTCTCTAATACAGTAAACTCAATTGCAGTTGATCCGAATAATCCTGATAGAGTAATGGTTTTACTTAGTGGATTTGGCGGAAGCAATGTTTATCTTTCTTCAAATGCAACATCAGCATCACCAAGTTTCCAGAATAAACAAGGATCAGGAACTACAAAGTTACCATCAATGCCTGTATTTTCAGGTGTAATAAATAAAGGAAACGGCAATCAGGTTATTGTTGGGACTGAATATGGTATTTATTCTACCGAAGATATTACTGCTGTAAACCCCGAATGGGTTGACCAAAGCGGATTAGGAATGGGACATGTATTAACAATGCAAATTCGTCAACAATTATTTGATAACTCATGGCAGGCAAATGTTGAGAACGATGGTTATATCTATGTTGCTACTCATGGGCGTGGAATATTTAGTTCAGATGCATGGAAAGGACCTGAAGCTATTGATGAGCCAAACCAAGAAGCAATTGCTGATAATTTATTACTTAAAGTTTATCCGAATCCTATAAGCCAGAATGCCACAATTAATTTTACTAATTCTTCATCACAAGATGTTTGGCTTAATATTTATGATCTGCAAGGTAAACTTGTTAAGAAAGATAATATAGGCAAATTCTCTAATGGCGAACAAAAAGTTGAAATTGATTTTAATGATTTAAACAGTGGAACATATATTCTTTCATTGAAAAATAAGAATATAAAAGCATCTGCGAAGATTATTAAATTGTAAATACAAGAT
>JANTGP010000108.1 GCA_024762835.1 Bacteroidota bacterium | reverse complement strand
ATACTCGTGAATTTGAACGACTTGAAGGAATTAGGCTTGAAAATTGGATTGATTAATAAAAATACATTTGCCAAACACTTATAGTCTATGGTGGTAATGTAATAAACATAAGAATTATATTTATCAAAAAAACATCTGTGTAGGCATAAATATATTTAGTAATCAATCCCCCACAAACCATATACTTACCGATTAACAAACAATAAATATAGCAGGAAGCAAAAAGGAGTTCAATAATAATTTGTGAACTCCTTTTTGCTTTATTTCTCCCCCGAGAGATAAATGAAGAGATATAATAAACAAATCCGTCAGCCATCAGATTCATTTACTAATAGGTATTATTTTTAAATTTACTATCTTGCAGATGTAAATTCAGATGCATAAATGATACAATCATTACAAATAACTAATTATGCCTTAATCAATAAGTTGGAAATTGATTTTAAGAAAGGATTCAGCATAATTACAGGTGAAACAGGTGCAGGTAAATCTATCCTTTTAGGTGCTTTGTCACTTATTCTGGGAAATCGTGCCGAATCATCAGTTTTAAAAGATAAAAGTAAAAAATGTATTGTCGAAGCTTGTTTCAGAATTGAGAACTACGGGTTTAAGTCGTTTTTTGAAAGCAACAGCTTAGACTACGACAATGAATGTTTTGTCAGAAGAGAGATTTTGCCTCATGGAAAATCAAGGTCCTTTATTAACGACACACCCGTAAACCTAAGTCAGCTTAAAGAGTTAGGGCTAAAGCTGGTTGATATACATTCTCAACATCAAAGTTTGTTGCTTGGCAACAGGGAATTTCAGTTAAGCCTGATTGATGGTCTGGCTCAGCATGAATCATTGATTCAGAAATATAAAAGAGAGTATATTAAGCTTAAAGACGAAAATCTTATCTTATCGGAATTACAGGCAAAAGCGGAGAAAAATAAAGCTGATTTGGATTATCTGCAATTTCAGTTTAATCAGCTGGAAGAACTTAATCTTAATAACACCGAAGAACAAGTTCAATTAGAAGAAGAACTAGATGCTTTAAACCACTCGGAAGAGATAAAACTGGGCTTGTCGCGAATTTTAGAATATCTTAATTCTGATGATAATTCTGCTTTAGCATTAATTAAAGCCAGTTATTTAGAAGCAGGTAAACTTCAAAGTTTTTATAATGCAAAAGAGCTTGCTGACAGACTGGAAAGCATTGATATAGAGATAAAAGACATTGCTAATGAGCTTGAGAAGCAGTATGAAGGAATTAACTACGACCCAAATAAAATTGAAGAAATAAATGAGAGACTCGGATTAATATTTTCATTACAGCAGAAGTACAAAGTTTCTACAATTAAAGACTTAATGGACTTACAGAATAAGTTCAGCTCACAAATAACAGAGATTGAATCATACGATGAGCTAATTGCAAAACAAAAAAGAATATGCAATGATTTAAACTCTAAGACTTATAGCCTTGCTAAAAAGATTTCGATAAATCGTAAAGCAGTATTGCCAAAAGCAAAAAATGCAATAGTTGAATTATTACAAAGTCTGGGAATGCCCTTCTCTCGCTTTGTGATTAAAATGGAAGATACAGATATCAGCGAAAGCGGAATAGACAAGATTAACTTTTTGTTTTCAGCGAATAAGAAATCACCACTTCATGAGATTAAAAAGGTAGCTTCAGGTGGTGAGATTTCGAGGCTAATGTTGTGTATAAAGTCAATAATTTCAAAAACTAACAAGCTACCAACAATAATATTTGATGAGATTGACACCGGTGTATCCGGTGATATTGCTGATAAAGTAGGTAATATTATGAAAGATATGTCGAAGAATATGCAGGTGATTAATATTACACATTTACCTCAAATTGCAGCCAAGGGAGATGTCCATTATTGCGTTTATAAAGATGAGATAAATGACGTAACACATACGCAAATAAAAATTCTCACAAAAGAAGAGCGATTAGTCGAACTTGCAAAAATGCTAAGTGGTGCAGATGTTAGTAAAGCAGCAATAGAAAACGCTAAAGTTTTACTCAAAAACTAATTTTGCAAATGGAGATATTACTATATATAGGGATTGTACAATCGGTTTTTGCAATGTTTTTGATGTTGACTAAAAAGAGAATTCAAATCTCTGATACTGTTTTAGCTGCCTGGTTATTTCTTGTCTCAATACAATTGTTTACAAGCTTATTGAGTATTACAAACGAAAAATATATTTACAGCGGATTGTTTATATCAAAACTGATACCTTTTACATACGGGCCTTTTATTTTTATTTATGCAAAGATGCTTATTTTGGAAAAACCTGTATTCAGAATTCGTTATTGGTTTCATTTTGCACCTTTTATTATAGCAACAATTGTTTTCTTTCTTTTTCCGTACGAAACGGCAAATAAGGAAGAAATACGGAATAGCTTCCTTGGGGGTGAGATTCTACCAATACATAAAATATATTCAGTACTTATAATGATATCAATTCTAATATACGGTATCAGTATATTATATTTGTTAAAAAAGCATGAGCAAAAAGTATATAACTATTTTTCGTACGACTCACACAAAACAAATTTACGCTGGCTAAAAACAATAGTTCTTATTTTTGCTTTGACTTATTTATTAGCAATAGCAGCCAGGTTATCAAACTTTGTTCTTAATATTCATAACCCTGTTTTCCAACCGGCAATTTTTCCTGTAATTGGCTTAACAATATTTGCTTACACCATTAGCTTCTTCGGATTTAACCAAGAGGCTGTTTTTGTAAGTGAAAGTTTTATGCGTTTAATGCAACGTAAAGACAGACTTAAAGCTGCTAATCAGGAAGAAAAGAAAGCACATCACAAATATGAGAGATCCGGCTTAAAGGAAGAAGATGCTAATAAATATATCTCGCAAATATTACAATATATGGAAGATGAAAAACCATATATTGATGGAAATTTTACAATTGAGAATTTATCGAAACTATTGAATATACCAAGATATTATCTTACTCAGGTATTAAATGAAAAGTTGCATAAGAACTTTTATACCTTTATTAATGAGTACAGAGTTGAGGAAGTGAAAGCGAGAATTATTGATGATAAGAACCAAAATTACACTTTGCTTGCAGTAGCTTTTGATTCAGGATTTAATTCCAAGTCATCATTTAACACTATATTTAAGAAATTTACGGGTTATACACCTTCACAATACCGCAAAGCAAATTTAGCAAATAATGGGAAAGCCAACTAAGCCGAATTTCTCATATATACTGATTGAGTGTTTCGAAGTATCTGTAGCGAACTTTATAGCTTAATCTTTTACTCTTGAAAAGCCCATTGCTTTAATTATAAAATCAGGCAAAGCTTTATCTGCTTTTCTATTTTTAAGGTTCAGATACCAGCCAATCTTTTTAATAATGGGAATTTTATGAGTCTCAACAAATTCAATTAGAGTACCATCCGGGTCTTCAATATATGCAAAATGTCCTGCTGCTTCACCCATATCAAAACTATCCGAGCTGTCGACAGTAAAAGGCTGTCCGTATTCTTTGCATTTATTTTTCAATTCAGCCATTCCGTTAATATCAAAGCAAAGATGAATAAAGCCCATATCCCCCCAAAAGCGATTCTCAAATATCATTTTTGCTTCCCTATCCATAACCTGAATAAGTTCAATCTTCGACGAACCAAACAGTTTACTAAAAGCTCCTTTTCGCTCTTTGCCATGGCTCAGCAAAACACGGCGAAAATTATTCTGTCCGCCCGGTAATCCCTCAAAATCATTAAACTGACCTGTCTTATCATATTCAACAGTATCGTATTCTAAAATATCTTTGTAAAACTTAAGCGATTTGTCGATATCCGAAACACCTATAATTGCACCCGATGGTCCGCCTGTTAGATGCTTCCCTTTTGAGAACCATGACTTACTTCCAACTATCTGAAAAATATTATCATAGGGGTCTTGAACAAAAAAATGTGGATCTCCGGAAGGATCTTTACATAAACCTGAAATAAGTTTTAAATCACCATCTTTAAAAAAACTATATGCTTTTTCAACATCAGGGCTTTTTATCTTGGTAACAAAAATACCTAAATCACCGGCTTTAACTGTAAATGCAGGTTTTTGGGCTTTCCGTTTAGTGTATTGCCATATTTCCATCCCCGAACCACCTTGCAAATTCATAGCTAAAACAGCATGACGTTCACGTTCTTTACCGCCTGTATAAGGTAACATAATGGCAGCAACTGCTGCCTCATCAAAAACCGGGACATCCATTCCAAAAGCTTTTCTGTAAATCTTCCAGGCTTCGTAAGTATTTGGATTTCCGATTCCTATTTGTTGAATACCGCTTATTATTATACTCATAATATTTTTATTCTGCTTTTACTTTAGTAACAATGTAATAATACAGGCTTGGGATAAACCTCCTTATATATGCCAATAAAACATCCGAACCGCCAACTAAAACTTCACGTTTTCCATTTTTTATCGCTCTGATTATTTTTTTTGCTGCTTTCTCAGGAAGCATAGCTTTTGACTGGCCTTCATCCATTTTATTATGAATCTTGCCATTAGCTGTAATTGCATTAATTGAAACATTGGTTTTTATCCTTCCGGGAATTATTATACATGTCTTTATACCTCTACCGGAAGTTTCAGCTCTAAGAGTCTCAAAATAACCTTGTAGTGCGTGTTTTGATGCTGAGTAAGCAGAGCGTAAAGGAAAACCGAACTTTCCGGTTAAACTTGAAACAACTGAAATATGTCCATTCTTTTTGTCAAGCATATAAGGCAATACGGCTTTTGTGAATGCAATAGTTCCAAAAAAGTTTACTTCAAAAACTTTTCTGTCGATACTAATGTCTGTATCCTCAACAAGCGAACGCTGACTGATACCACCATTATTAATCAAAAAGTCAATTTGCCCAAACTTATCAATTACTTTTTTTACCAAGGTAGAAAATCCGGACGACTGGCTTAGGTCAAGAGGTAAAATCATACAATTATCAGAATATTGCAAACAATTCTTCTGAACTCTTAATAACTCGTCTTCACGTCTTGCAGAAATAACAATATTAGCCTTCTCTTTGGCAAATTCATAAGCCAAAGCTTCGCCAATACCTGATGAGGCACCTGTAATCCAAACAGTTTTACCTTGAGTTTTCATTTATTGGAATTTACTCTTTTGGTTTAATTGTTTTTAAAAATAATTCGTCGAGTTGTTCTTTAGCAATTTCAGATGGCGAGTCAATCATCACATCTCTACCCGAGTTGTTTTTTGGGAAAGCAATTACATCACGTATTGAGTCAAGTCCTGCAAAAAGCGATACCCAACGGTCGAAACCAAAAGCAACACCACCATGAGGAGGAGCTCCATACTTAAAAGCATTCATCAAGAAACCAAACTGAGCATCAGCTTCCTCTTTGCTAAAGCCTAAAAGCTTAAACATTTTTTGTTGCAATTCATCATTGAAAATACGAATAGAGCCTCCCCCAATCTCAACACCATTAATGACTAGGTCGTACGCATTTGCACGAACTTTACCGGGGTCGGTATCCATCAATTCGATATCCTCTTTTTTCGGTGATGTAAAAGGGTGATGCATGGCATGAAAACAACTGCTGTCATCGTCCCATTCCAGCAATGGAAAGTCAACTACCCATAAAGGAACGAACTTATCTTTATCTAAGAGATTCAGTTTATTTGCCATTTCAAGTCTCAACTCACCTATCTGAGAAAGAGTCTTTTCACGATCACCGGCAAGAATAAGCAATAAATCGCCAGGCTTGGCATTAAATAAATCCGCCCACTTTTTCAGGTCATCTTGCGAGTAAAATTTATCGACCGAAGATTTAAAACTACCATCTTCGTTATATTTTACATACACAAGTCCCTTGGCACCAATTTGAGGTCTTTGAACAAACTTTGTAAGTTTATCAAGCTCTTTTCTTGAATACGAAGCACATGAATCGGCACATATCCCACCAATATATTCAGCAGAATTGAACACAACAAAATCGTTCTGCTTAGCTAATTCAGTTAAATCAACAATTTTCATTTCAAAACGCAAATCCGGTTTATCCGAACCATAATTTGCAATAGCCTCTGAATAAGGCATCTGAATAAAATCACCTTCAATGTCAAGACCTTTTACCTCTTTGAATAGATGTTTGGCAAGCCCTTCAAAGACATTAATAATATCTTGTTGTTCGACAAAAGCCATTTCGCAATCAATTTGAGTAAACTCAGGTTGACGGTCTGCCCTTAGATCTTCGTCGCGAAAGCATTTTACAATTTGAAAATATCTGTCATAACCTGCAATCATAAGCAATTGCTTAAATACCTGAGGTGATTGAGGCAGTGCATAAAACTGATTTTTATTCATTCTTGAAGGGACAACAAAATCACGTGCACCTTCAGGTGTTGATTTTATGAGAACCGGTGTTTCTACTTCGATAAATTTCTGGGCATCAAGATATTTTCTCACTTCTTGCCCCATTCTGTGACGAAGTTCAAGATTCTTACGGACAGTTGCTCGTCTTAAATCCAGATAACGGTATTTCATTCTAATATCATCACCCCCATCAGTATCATCTTCAATAGTAAAAGGCGGCACGTCAGATTTATTTAATATATTTATCTCCGTAACCAAAATCTCGATATCGCCTGTTGGCATTTTTGAGTTTTTGCTACTACGCTCAGATACATTTCCTTTTACCTGAATAACATATTCACGTCCGAGTTTTCTTGCTTGTTCACAAAGCTCAGAGTTTGTATCCATATCAAAAACAAGTTGAGTAATACCGTAACGGTCGCGAATATCGACAAAAGTCATTCCGCCTAAGTTACGGGTTCGCTGTACCCACCCGCTAAGACTTACATTTTCGTTTTTGTTAATAAGGCGTAATTCGCCACAAGTATGTGTTCTGTACATTTTTGTTCTAATTAAAATTTCTGCGAAAGTAAGAAGATTTTTTAACTCTTATTCAGATGATCTAAGCTTTATCATAGTCTAAGTGTTTTTTTTAACAAAGTATATACATAAACTTAATTATGCTTTGTAAAGCCAGACTCTTTAGAAGTCGCCAAGATTTACTAAATCATTGCTTAAAATAATATTTCAGGATAATTAGATTTAATAAAAAATCAGCTGAATAATATCAAAAAAAAAGGAGGCTATCGAGCCTCCTTTATATACAATATGATTACAAATTTTAGGAATTTAAAGTAAAACGTAAAAATTCAGTAACCTTAAGATCTTTGTCTTGATTTGCCAAATACTGACGTACAGTCATTTTCGATTCTTTTACAAAATCTTGATTCATAAGAGTATTCTCTTTGAAAAATTTGTTCAAACGACCTTCGGCAATTTTATCAAGAATTTGTTCAGGCTTACCTTCCAGGCGAGCTTGCTCACGACCAATCTTAAATTCTTCGTCGCGTACTTCAGCAGGAACATCTTCTTTATCAACAGCAACAGGGTCCATAGCTGCAACTTGCATTGCAATGTCTTTTCCAATCTGAGTGTCAATACCGGCTTGGTTAAAACCTACTAAAGTAGCAAGTTTGTTACCGGGATGAATATAAGCAACAACTTTCTCAGCATCAATATTCTTAAAAAATCCTAATTCAAGTTTTTCACCGATAACACCGCTTTGTTCAATAATTTTGTCACCTACTTTTTTACCATCAATAGTTAAAGCATTTAACTCGTCAACAGAATTAACTTTATTGTTAAGAGCTAGATCAGCTATTGAATAAGCAAACTTCACGAAATCATCATTTTTAGCAACGAAATCAGTTTCGCAATTCAATGAGATAACAACACCATGATTGTTAGCATCATTAACTTTTGCCAAAACAGCACCTTCGGTTGCTTCACGTCCGGCACGTTTATTTGCAATTGCCTGACCTCTTTCGCGAATAAATTCAACAGCTTTGTCAAAATCACCATCAGCTTCTTTAAGTGCATTTTTACAATCCATCATACCTGCACCGGTCATTTTTCTTAATCTGGCAACATCTTTTGCTTTTATATCAGCCATTTCTAAATATCTTTTATATTAATTATTATTTTACTTTTGATCTGGCACCTGTTTTTCTAGTGCCGGTTTTCTTTGTTTCTGTTTTCTTTGGTTTTGAGCTTGCTTCGGCATCTTTTTCATGCTTACGCTCTTCAAGACCTTCAGCAATTGCATCACACATTACACCTGTTATTAATGAAATTGATTTTGAAGCATCATCGTTAGCAGGAATTGGATATTCAACATCCAAAGGATTTGAGTTAGTATCAACAATAGCGAAAACAGGAATACCAAGTTTCTTTGCTTCTGCAACAGCAATATATTCTTTCAATATATCAACAACAAAAAGAGCAGAAGGAAGACGTGACAAGTCTGCAATACTTCCAAGGTTTTTCTCAAGTTTAGCTCTTTGGCGAGCAATTTGAAGTTTTTCCCTTTTTGAAATATTATCAAATGACTTATCCTTACTCATTTTATCAATGGTAACCATTTTTTTAACAGCTTTACGAATAGTAGGGAAGTTTGTTAACATACCACCTGACCATCTTTCTGTAATATATGGCATACCAACTGCTTTAACTTTCTCAGCAACGATTTCCTTTGCTTGTTTTTTTGTAGCAACAAAAAGGATTTTTCGTCCTGATTTTGCAATTTGTCTCATTGCAGCTGCAGCTTCATCAATTTTAACAATTGTTTTGTTAAGATCAATAATATGGATTCCGCTTTTCTCCATAAAAATATAAGGAGCCATGTTTGGATTCCACTTTCTTTTCAGGTGACCAAAGTGTACACCTGCATCTAATAATTCTTGAAAATTTGTTCTAGGCATTTAATATAGTTTTAAAGTTTACATTCTTAATTTATCAATCAACAAGTAGCCTTCAGTATTTTAAAATATTGAAGAGTCTTGCTAATTTAGATACTAAACTTAAATGAAGTTTAACGCTTGCTAAATTGAAATTTCTTACGGGCTTTCTTTTGTCCGGGCTTTTTTCTTTCAACTTGACGTGGGTCACGAGTAACAAAACCTGCTGAGCGTAATGCAGATTTATCTTCAGGGTTGATTTCAATCAAAGCACGTGAAATTGCCAAACGTAAAGCCTCAGCTTGTCCTTTAATTCCTCCACCTGTAAGGTTTGCTTTAATATCGAATTTGTCACTAAGCTCTAATAATTCTAATGGTTGTTTAACTACATATTGTAATGTGCCAACAGGAAAATATTCTTTGTAATCTTTATTGTTTACAATAATTTTACCTTTACCTTCACTTAAATATATTCTAGCGATTGCTGCTTTTCTTCTTCCGATTGTATTAATAACTTCCATTTTATTATTTGATAGAGTTTAAGTCAATTTTTTTAGGTTCCTGAGCTTGTTGCTTATGTTCAGCACCTTCATAAACATACATATTTCTAAATAAATCACGTCCTAAACGATTCTTTGGCAACATTCCTCTTACAGCATTCTCAATTAATCTGACAGGATGTTTCTCCATTATTTCGCTTGGGGTTTGTATTTTTTGCCCGCCAGGATAACCTGAATGACTAAAATGCTGTCTGTCTGTCCACTTATTTCCGGTCAAACGTACTTTCTCCGCATTTATAATAACAACATTATCACCACAATCAACATGTGGGGTATAGTTTGTTTTGTATTTGCCTCTTAGCAGTTTTGCAACAACAGTTGACAGGCGACCTAAAACTTCATTTTCTGCATCTATCAGTACCCATTCTTTCTGAACGGTAGCTTTGTTTGCAGATACTGTTTTGTAACTTAAAGTATTCACTTGATTTACTAAGTTTTTAATTAATACATATCCTACAAAAAATATTGCTTTTTTGTGGTCTGCAAAAATACAATTAATATTTTAATACAAAAACTTTTGAAGTATTAAATTTCACCAATTACTTTTATGCTGTAATGTACTATATATCAATCTGAAAATATATAAAAGGAATGTGCAATTTTAACATTTCTTATTTACAGGGCTAATATCAGGCTTTACTAAATACAAGTTCATAACATAAAATAATACTTCTTTGTAAGGAGTAAGTTATTTATTAAAACATCATTTATCTGTTTCTTTTTGCTCCGATGTATTTTCTGCTTTGTAAAGTGGTATAATTTTTATTCCCGAGTATTTCCGCTTAGCTGTAAAACATTGATGATGGTTACTTTCAATTATATTAAGGAGCAAAGAGTTGATTCTCTTTTTTATTTCTTTCTTTCTCGTTTTTCTATCCGGCATAATCAGAAGATTTATTTTTTTGAACATGGCGAAAATAGGAATAATCAACATTAAAATATATTTTTGCTAGCCAAATATGATAGAGATACTATAATTATATAATTTAAATTACTAATAAGATGGTTGATTTTACATTAGAAAATAGTCAGATTGAATTACAGTAGAAAACGAGAGATTTGGCAAATTGGGTAATGAAACCCAATGCAAGAAAATATGATGGACTAGCTGAAGGTCCATGGGATAGAGTTAAGCAAGCATATTCTGAGGGTTTAATGAACGGACCTG
>JANTGP010000107.1 GCA_024762835.1 Bacteroidota bacterium | reverse complement strand
CGGTGGATCCATAGATGATGCATTTTCTATATTAAAAATAGGCGATAGTATTCAATGTAAAATTAATGCTAAAAACTTTTTTGAAAAAACACGGCATATGAGTGTACCTGATAATGTAGAGCCTAATAGCAACTTAAACTTTTTTATTAAGCTTTCTGGTATTCAATCTATTCAGGATATTAAAAAAGAAAGGCAAGCTCTTTATCATGAAAATAAAATTGAAGAAGAAGCTTTGTTGGAACATTATCTACAAATCTCAAATATTACAGTTGAGCCTACCTTATCGGGACTATATTATATCGAAACAAAGAAAGGTACAGGAAAAAAAGCACAAGCCGGACATAAAGTTACTGTAAATTACACAGGTAAATTAATTGATGGGATGGTATTTGATTCATCTTATGACAGGCATAAACCATTTACTTTTTTACTTGGTTCGGGTGTAGTAATTCAAGGCTGGGAAGAAGGTATTTCTAAAATGAGAGAAGGAGGTAAAGCTCAATTAATTATGCCATCGGCTCTTGCCTACGGTGAAAAAGGTAATAGCAGAATAGCTCCCTATTCAACTTTAATATTTGATGTCGAACTTATTAAGGTTGATTAATCCACCTAAACATTTCCTATTATTAATTATTATGAAAAACATGAAATTTAGCACATTAACTCAGATAAGTTTAGTATTTCTTTTTGCCATACTCTTTTCATCTTGTTCAAAAGACAAGAAATTACAACAGGAAGAGCAAGATTTATTACAACAGTATCTTATTGATAATAATATTACGACAAGTCCTACTGCAAGCGGATTGTACTACATCGAAACACTTCCAGGCACTGGTGATTTGCCCACAACAGGTCAAACAGTAACAGTCCATTACACAGGAACTTTGATTGATGGTACAAAATTCGATTCTTCGTATGACAGAGGACAGCCTTTTCCGTTTAATTTAGGAATGGGTCAGGTAATAAAAGGCTGGGACGAAGGGATTTCATATATGAAAAAAGACGGAAAAGCAACATTGATTATTCCATCTGAGCTTGCATATGGTGCAAATGGTGCAGGTGTTATTCCTCCTTACTCAACTCTTATTTTTACAGTTGAATTAATAAATATTGAATAATTTGGGTTTGGCTCTTTATAGTGGTTTAATAATAATACCAAATTGAATAATCATAATTTTATCATTTCTTAACAATTTAACATTTATAGTATTAAATATATTTATACTTTTGCACATCAATTAATTATTAAAATAAATAACAATGTACAAAGCTGAGATACATACCGATAAAGGTATAATGAAAGTTAATTTTTATGAAAAAGATGCACCGGGTACAGTTGCAAATTTTGTAAAACTATCCAAAGAAGGTTTTTACGATGGTTTAAATTTCCATAGAGTAATACCTGACTTTGTAATTCAGGGTGGTTGTCCTGACGGAACAGGTGCAGGTGGACCCGGTTATTCAATAGACTGCGAAACAGATGGTGGCAATCAATATCACGACAGAGGCGTTTTATCAATGGCTCATGCAGGGCGTAATACTGGTGGTTCACAATTTTTCATTTGTCATAGTCGCAATAATACCGCACATCTTGACGGAGTTCACACATGCTTTGGTAAAGTATATGAAGGTGTAGAAGTTATTGATGAGATACGTCAAGGTGATAAAATAAACAAAATAGTAATTACAGAAGAATAAAACATATATAAATATGAACTTTGAGATTGATGGGACTATAATTGAGATTTTTGACTTGGTTAGTGTTAGTGAACGATTTAAGAAGCAAGAGTTTGTAATTGAACATACCGAAAATAATTCAGGTGCTGAGTACACAGATTTTATTAAATTCCAATTAACACAAAACAGAACCGAGCTACTTTCTCAATTTGGGGTTGGCGATAAAGTTAAAGTCTCTTTTAATATCCGTGGGAATAAATGGGTTAAAGATGGAAAAGTTAGTTACTTTACAAATCTTGACACATGGAGAATAGAGAAAATTAAAAATCAAAATGAAGAAGTTCCTCCTATTCAGGATTACCCCGAAATGGAAGAAGTTCCACCTGAACAAGCAATAGACGATTTACCGTTTTAAATAATTATTAATCAAATAAAAATAGAATTATGAAATTTAAAAGTATTTTTTTCGTCGCTATTTTGAGCTTTGTATTTTTAAGTGCCTGCAACAATGGTAACAGCCAAAGTACAACAGCAGACAAATCAAGTGACGAAGTTGTAAATGTTGATCTAACAAATGCCTTTGACTCTGTTAGCTACGCATGGGGTGTAAACCTTGGAACATATCTAAAATCACAAGGATATAAGTCAATTAATTTTGATATTATGAACGCTGCTTTAGCAGATATGCTTAATGGTAAAGACCTTAAATTTAATGATGAGTTGGCTCGTAAACTGATAACAGATTATGGTCAGGTATTAATGGCATCAAAAGGTGAAGAAAACAGAAAGGAAAGTGCTGCATTTCTTGAAGCTAACAAGAAAAAAGAAGGTGTTGTTACCCTTCCTGACGGATTGCAATACATTATCATGAAAAAAGGTAATGGACCAATCCCCAAAAGCACCGATAAAGTTTCAGTACATTATCATGGAACCTTAATTGACGGAACAGTTTTCGATTCTTCTGTTGACAGAGGGCAACCTGCTGAATTTGGTGTAACACAGGTTATTAAAGGCTGGACAGAAGCATTGCAGCTAATGCCGGTAGGTTCAAAATGGAAATTATTCATTCCTGCTGATCTTGCATATGGTGACCATCCTCGTCCGGGTGGACCTATTGGTCCAGGTATGGCACTTATTTTTGAAGTTGAATTACTTGAAATAAAATAAGAGACTTAAGTTTTTCTTAAAAAAGAATAATTGTAAAGCATGTAATAATGTTGTAAGACATTGATTACATGCTTTTTTTTGATCTCACTTTTTACTGTTAAGTTAACAGTTATTAAATTTATTCATTCGTTTACAAAATCCGGACTATTGCTATTTATTTTAACGAAATCTAAGCAACATCAATAATATTCAAAGTAATTAACAGTTTATTGTTAAAAACATGAAGAATTTACTTAATGAGAGCTCTTATTGTTTAACTATCTTTACCCCATTCATTATTAGATAATTTATATGAAAAACAGAAGAATAATTTTAGCTTGCTTAATAGCTCTGAATATCTTGATTTCAGGTAGTATCATTGCCCAAAAGTCGTTGGTACATACTGATAGTGACCAAGATTATAAGAAAGCTATTGAGCTGTTTCAGAATGAGAAATATGGTGCCGCCAGAAATATTTTTCAACTTGTAGTTGAAAAATATGATGATGAGCAATCACTTTTAAAAACTAATGCAGAATATTATAAATCGCTCTGTGCTATTGAACTTTTCCATCGTGATGCCGGTTTTTTAATCGATAAATTCATCTTTGATCATCCAAATGATCCTCGCATCAATGATTTATATTATCAGATGGGAAAATTTCAATATCGAAAGAAAAAGTACTCTAAAACAATTAACTGGTTTAAAAAGGTCGATAAATCGTTGTTAAATAAAGAAGACAGGCTCGACTACTATTTTCAGTTGGGTTACAGTTACTTTGTTAAAGAAGAATACGATAAAGCAAGAATTAACTTTTTCGAAATAAAAGATATTGATTCTGAATACAATGCCCCTGCAAATTATTTCTATTCTCATATTGCATATATCGAAGGTAATTACCAAACAGCATTAAATGGTTTTGAAAAGATAAAAGACAATGAGATGTTTAAACCCATTGTTCCTTACTATCTTACACATATTTATTATAAGAAAAACGATTTTGATGAAATTAAAAGTACTTCACCTGCCCTATTAGATCAGTCTACTCCTAAAAGAGCCCCTGAGATTGCAAGAATTATTGGCGAAGCATATTTTCAAACAGGCGATTACAACAAAGCTATCCCATACTTGGAAAGGTACAAAAAAGAATCGGCAAATTACTTAAAGCAAGACTATTATCAATTAGGATACACTTATTATAAATTAGGGAACTTTGACAAAGCTATCACTAATTTAGAAAAAGTTGTAATAGGAAATTCAAAGCTGGCACAATATTCATATTACTATCTTGCTGATTGCTATATTAAAACAAAAGATATGCAAAAGGCACAAATGGCTTTTGATGCTGCTTCAAAAATGGACTTTAACAAAACCATTGAGGAAGAATCGCTTTTTAACTTTGCAAAGCTTAGTTTCGAGATGTCCTATTCGCCATTTAATCAAACAATAAAAACATTTAATAGCTTTATTCAAAAGTTCCCATATTCAGATCATTTGGATCAGGCTTACGATTATTTGGTTAAAGTCTACCTTGCCACAAAAAACTATGGTCAAGCACTTGCGTCACTTGAGAAGATAAATAATAAAAACGAAAATATAGAAAAAGCATATCAACGTGTTGCTTTCTTCAGAGGAATTGAGTTATTCAGTAGCCTTGAATTTAAACGTGCAATTTCATTTTTCAATAAATCATTAAAGTACGGACAAATTAATCCTGAATTTAATTCTCAGGCTCTTTTCTGGAAAGCAGAATCATATTATCGTTTAAAAGAATACCCAAAATCAATTGACACTTATCTAGAGTTTTTACACTCGCCCAGAGCTATTTTTCAAGACGAATATAATATAGCTCATTATAATCTTGCTTACGCATATTTTAAAAACAAAGACTATGCAGATGCAATAATATGGTTCAGAAAATACACAAATAAAAACAGCGATGCCACCAATACCCTCAGCGATTCGTATATTAGAATTGCCGATTGCTATTTTGTGCAACGTAATTATGCCGATGCCGTTAAGTATTACGACCTAGCTATATCAATGAATCTAAGTGACATGGATTATGCAACATATCAAAAAGCATTTTCATACGGCTTACTAAAAAAACATGACAAAAAGAACTGGGTACTTCGTAATATGGTAAAAGATTATCCCGAGTCAGGTTATAAAGTTGATGCCTTATACGAACTTGGAAAGAGTTATGTTAGTCTGAATAATCCCGAGAAAGCATTGGAAAGTTACCAACTGATTATTGACAATTTCCCTCAAAGTAATTATGTAAAAAAGGCCTATCTGCAAAAAGGTCTTGTATATTACAATCTCAATGATAATGAACATGCCCTTGAAGCCTATAAAAAAATTGTAAAGAATTATTCAGGAACATCAGAAGCGAAAAGTGCGCTAACAGGGATTCGCAATATCTATCTTGAGATGCATCGAGAAGACGAATATTTTGCTTACACCGAGAGTTTAAGTGGAAATATTAGTATCAGCACTTCAGAAAAAGACTCACTAACCTATTCATCTGCCGAAAAACTTTATATGCAAGCAGAATATGCAAAAGCAGCCGAGCACTTTAAGAAGTATATAAACAACTTCAAAGATGGAAGCTACTTGCTTGAAGCAAACTACTTTAAGGCTGATTGCAATTTACAAAATGGCGACACTTTGGAAGCTTTAAACTCTTTTAATTACATTATCAGCAAACCACGTAACAGGTTTACCGAAGATGCTCTTGTAAAAGCAGGTAAGATAAACTACAATAATTTGAATTTTTCTGAAGCTTTGGATAACTACCAAATGCTTGAGGCTGTAGCCGATGTGAAGAATAATTTACTTGAAGCAAGAATTGGTCAGATGCGTTGTAGCTTTAAGTTGCATCAGGATAGCCTGGCTATTATTGCAGCTAATAAAGTATTAATTTCCGATAAGGTACCTGAAGAAGTTATTAATGAAGCTCATTTTGTCCTTGCCAAGTCATTCTTAAACCAAAATGATATGTTATCGGCAATAAATGAGTTTAAACATATCTCTGAGTTTTTAAAAACACCAATGGGGGCAGAAGCAAAGTTTAGGGTTATTGAGATATTGGTTGAACAAAATAAGTTGGATGAAGCTGAACAGGAAATTGTTGATTTCAATAATAAAAATACACCTCATCAATATTGGCTGGCAAGAGCTATAATTAAGCTTGCTGACATATACGTCCAACGTGATGATGATTTTCAAGCCAGACACACACTTCAAAGTATTGTACAATATTACGACAATAAAAATGATGGTATTATAGCAATGGCAGAAGAAAAATTGAATGAGATTGAGGAAAGAGAAGAAGCAGGAACAATGATGAATGAAGTAAAAGACATTGAACTGGACTTTAATAAAGATAAAGATGAAAATTACAATGAGCTTTTTGAAGAAGGAAAAGGAACAAATAATCCTGATAGTCTGAAGACGGAAAAGCCACAACAGGGTAATTTACAGAATAATTAATATGATGACAGAGATGAAAACAATAAAAAGATTTAATACCGTATTATTATTAGCTTTATTCTTCAACATTAATCTTTTCGCCCAAATAGATAAAGATGTAATTGTTGTAAAAGAATATTCACCAACAATATCAGATGCTTTTAAACTGAATACTATGCCAAGCATCAAAGATACTGTGAGTTATAAACCTGTGTTTACATATAATTTTTTGCCTCTCAAGATAAATACAAATTTTGAGATTGAGCCGATTCGCCCGGCTAAAATTAAGGGCGAACCACTTAAGAAACTATATGGCAGATATGTTAAATTAGGTTTTGGTAGCGACGTTTCACCTCTTGTTGAGATAAGAGTAAATAAACTTCGTTCGAGAAATATATTCTGGGGTATTGATGCAGAGCATCATTCGTCTCACGGCCGTTTTAGCATTGACGATACAAAGTATTACCCTAATTTTAGCGATAACTCTATTTCGCTTTACGGAACAAAATTTTTAGCCTATAAAGACCTGTCGGGAGTACTTAATTATAAAGGAAACATGCTTAAGTATTACGGCTTTAACCCTATAGAAAATGAACAATGGAACAAAGACTCTCTTACAACACAGAGATTCAATTTACTTGAAGCCGGGATTCGTTATAAGTCGGATAGAATAAGTAAGTCGAAAATTAAATACGATTACAATTTGGGCTATTATCTGTTTTTCGACAATCAGAAATCCACAGAACATGGAGCTTCACTTAAAGCCGACTTTATTGATTGGTACAAAGATAATATGATAGCCTTTAATACGGCTTTTAACTTTTACCGGCGTGCAGTTGTAGGTGATACACTGGATAACTTTATCTTAAAAATTAATCCAAAAGTTCAGAAAAACGGTGAGGATTGGAAAGTTACTCTTGGAATTAACACCTTTGCAGTTATTGACCCTGATGCAAACGCCGAGACATTCTTTTATCCTAACTTAAGATTTCAATATGCTTTAGCAGATAACTTTCTTCTTACATATTTTGGGTTTACAGGTAAACTTGATAATAATTTCTATCGAAATACAGCAAGTCTAAATGCTTTCGTACGCCCCGACTATGAAATAAGAAACACAAGTCATAAAAAGATAATATTTGCCGGAGTAAAAGGCGATATTAGCTCTAAACTAAGTTTCGATATAAAGACAACATATTCCGAACTTGCCAATAAATTGTTGTTTGTACAAGACACATCATTTGTTGATTATCACCGTTTTGATGTTGTTTATGACACAATGGACATGGTAAATGTAAGAGCTGAGGTAATTTTTGATACAAAAGCAAAATTCAAATTTAGACTTAAAGCTAACTATTATAACTATTTTAATCTGCATACTGAATTAAAAGCATGGAACTCACCTGATTATGACCTAACTCTTTCAACTTCTTACAATATTCAGAATAAGATTGTATTAAATGCGGATGTTTACCTTATCGGGAAACGCTATGCAAGAGATTTTGACGAAACAGGAATTGTTGAGGCAATTGCTTTAAAAGAAGCTGTAGATATTAATATTGGAGCTAAATATATCCTAAACAGTAAAGTCGCCGGATTCATTAACTTTAATAATATTATTGCTGCCAAATATTATCAATGGAACTACTATCCTACTCAGCGTTTTCATGTAATGCTAGGGATTAATTATTCTTTTTAAATCACTTATTATGCAATTATATCCAGTAGAAACAGGAAATTTAAAATTAGATGGCGGAGCCATGTTTGGTGTTGTACCAAAAGTATTGTGGCAAAAACAATATCCAGCCGATGAAAATAATTTATGTAATTGGGCTATGCGTTGTCTGTTGATTGTTGACGGTAACCGAAAAATATTAATTGATAATGGAATTGGTAACAAGCAAGATGAGAAATGGCTAAAGCATTATTATTTAAATGGTGATAATAGTCTTGAGTCTTCTTTAGCAAAACATGGTTTTTCAAGTAATGATATTACCGATGTTATTTTAACTCATATGCATTTTGATCATTGCGGCGGCAGTGTTAAATGGAATGATGATAATTCGGATTTTGAGTTAGCCTTTCCGAATGCAACATATTGGACAAGTCAAAAACAGTACGACTGGGCAACCAAGCCCAACCGCAGAGAACAAGCATCTTTTTTAAAAGAAAATATCTTACCAATAAAAGAAAGTGGCAAATTAGAACTTATTGATAAAGAAGGCGAGTATATTCCAAATATTAGTTTTAGATTATATGATGGGCATACCGATGGGCAGGTAATTCCACTCATAAATTATAATGGAAAAACAATTGTTTTCATGGCAGACCTATTACCTGCAACTGCCCATATTCCTATGCCCTGGGTAATGGCATACGATACAAGGCCCTTATTAACTCTCAAAGACAAAGAGAGATTTTTTAAAGAAGCCATAGAAAATGATTATATCCTATTTTTTGAGCATGACTTATACAACGAGGCATGTACCTTAAAAGAAACACCGAAGGGCCCAAGACTTGATAAAAAAGGCAAATTAAAAGACTTTCTGTAAACTGATTAATAAATGAGTTCTCAATTGAATTAGGTAAATGAATAATAATTTATAGTCTTGACTATTTTTATTTATATCAACAAAACTGTAATTATCTTTAAAAAATATCTTAAAGCCTAAAGCTACAACAAGAATTCTTCATAAAAACATGCTTTAGAACTGATTATATAATAAATAATATTTAAGTATTTAATGAAGGTTATCTTAGGTAATTTATTTAGTTTTATGCCATCTTTACTTATTATATTAATTAATTAAAATGTCATATGAATAACTTTAAGTTTAAATGGGTTTTACTGCTGATATTCTTAATATTAGCGAATAATCCAATTGGTGCCCTAGCTCAGGCAAATATTGCAAAAACTACAGATGAAACTGTTTTTCAAACAAACATTATTGAAACTGTGCAATCTTTAACTAAAGTACAACAATACACAAGGGCAATCCATATTATGGCAATGCTGTTAATCGGTTTCGGCTTTTTAATGGTATTTGTAAAAAAGTATGGACGCTCAGCATTAACAGCAACTTTTCTGTTAGTAAGTGTTTCAATTCCTTTGTACCTTGCAGTAAAAAGCATGGGTATTTTTGATGAGAGAGGTGAGATTGAGCAGTTTATACTTGCCGAATTTGGTGCTGCCAGTTTGCTAATTGCAGCAGGTGCTGTACTTGGTAGAATAAAAATGTATCAGTACATAATACTGGCTTTATTGTTTATTCCGTTTTATATCTTTAACGAGTTGGTTGTTGTTGACGATTATTTTCAATTTATCGGAACAATTGCAGATACAGGCGGTTCAATTGTGATACATGCTTTTGGTGCATTATTCGGGATTTCAGCAGCTATTGCTATTACCACAAAAGTACATAGAGAAACCCCTATCCTTTCTGATGCAACATCAGATAAATTCTCACTTCTTGGTAGTATGGTTTTGTGGGTTTTCTGGCCAAGCTTCTGTGCTGCTTTAGTTCCTCCTGAGTTAGTTCCGGTTTCTGTTGTAAATGTATTTATAGCACTCTCCGGCTCTACAATAGCAACATATATAGCAACCGTATCAATTCGTGGTAAGATTAATGCGGCAGATATTGCAAATGCTGCTCTTGCCGGTGGTGTTGCTATTGGAGCAACTTTCGACCATGCCACACACCTTGAGGCAATGGTTATCGGGCTACTTGCAGGTGTAATTTCAACTATAGGATTTGCCATTTTACAAGAAAAACAAGAGAAATTTCATAAAATTGTTGATACATGCGGTGTGTCTAACCTACATGGAATACCGGGAATCTTTGGTGGTTTAGCTGCTATGGTAGTAGTTGATAATTTAGACCCTGTCTCTCAGCTAAAAGGAATAGCTGCAACCATAATCATTGCAGTTATTGCAGGCTTACTCTCTGGTAAAGTCGTTACACTATTTGGCAAGACTGATAAAATATATGACGATGCCTTAGAGTTTGACGATGTAGAATAGTTTGAGTAGACTCATTTTTGCTTTTCATATTATCTTATATCCACAGAGATTAAATTCTCTGTGGATTTTTTTTAATTGGTATCCGATAAAATATTTTTCTCTTGGGTTAAAGCCCATTGTTTTTAAAGCTCTAGTCCCCCCCAGTCTTAAGTCTGGGGTTAATCAATAGAATATATGAAAAAACTACCTATTGTTAAACAAATTAAATATTCATATCTTTATACCTAATCTTTTTCATTTGCCTCTATGAATA
>JANTGP010000106.1 GCA_024762835.1 Bacteroidota bacterium | reverse complement strand
AATAAAGAATTATTTGATATATTAGCAATGGCATCTTTACAGATAACTCAAGAGCTGATTATTAGTAAATCAAGTTCTGTTTCGCAGATTAGCGATAGTGAATTATTGGAGTTATCAGATAGTTTGGATGAGATTTTAGAAGAGTAATATACGTTCTTTACATAGTAAATATTTGCCCGCATTTTTTCTTTATGCGTTTGAGAACTCAACATTAATCTAATAGGTGATTAGCTCGATTTGTGTAAGGCAGGCCTTAATTCCTTTATGGAATGTTCTTTATTGAACCGTTGGAAGCAAGAAGTAGATTGGCGTCTCCTCCCATGTCTAATTGGGGTTTTCTAAATAATAGGGAAAAAATTGCGGGCTTTTTAATTTATATATATCAATAAAATGGAAATTATAATACAAATAGGAATAGCCCTTGCGGCTTTAATTGTTGGGGCTTTGGTAACTCATCTTGCTTGGAAGAAATCTGTTGCCAATAAGAGTGTTGAGATTCTTAGAGAAGCTGAAATAGAAGCTGAAGCACTTAAAAAAGACAAAATATTACAGGCTAAAGAAAAATATATTGCTCTTAAAGCTGAACATGAAAAATCTGTTGCATCAAGGAATCAGCAGGTTGCCTCAATGGAAAACAGAATTAAGCAAAAGGAAGCTTCTTTGTTGCTTAGAAAAGAAGAATTGCAGAAAAGACATAAGGAAATTGAGATATCTAAAAATGAACTTGCTGTAATAAAAGAAAATCTGGAAAACCAATTAGGTCTTGTTGAACAAAAAAATGCTGATTTAGATAAATTGCATAAAGAGCAAGTTGCAAAACTAGAGCACGTTGCCGGCCTTTCTGCCGAAGATGCAAAAAATCAACTTATTGAATCGCTTAAAGCAGAAGCACGTACTGAAAGCATGTCATACATAAACGAGATTATGGATGAAGCCAAAATGTCTGCTAATAAGGAAGCAAAGAAAGTAATCGTTCAAACAATTCAAAGAGTTGCAAGTGAAACAGCAATTGAAAATTCGGTAACAATCTTCCATATTGAAAATGATGAAATGAAAGGACGTATCATTGGCCGTGAAGGACGAAATATACGTGCCCTCGAAGCTGCAACCGGCGTTGAGATTATTGTTGATGATACACCGGAAGCAATCATTCTTTCCGGTTTCGACCCTGTAAGACGTGAAACTGCAAGATTGGCTCTACATAAATTGGTGGTTGATGGAAGGATACATCCGGCTCGTATTGAGGAAGTTGTGAATAAAACAAAAAATCAGATTGAGGAAGAACTTATTGAAATTGGTAAGCGTACTACAATTGATTTAGGTATTCATGGTTTGCATCCGGAAATTATCAGGCTAATTGGTAAAATGAAGTATCGTTCATCTTATGGTCAAAATTTATTACAACACTCCCGAGAAGTTGCTAACCTATGTGCTATTATGGCTTCGGAGCTTGGTCTAAATGCAAAACTTGCCAAACGTGCAGGATTGCTTCATGATATTGGAAAAGTACCTGATGATGAGCCTGAATTACCACACGCAATATTAGGAATGAAGATTGCCGAACGTTGTAAGGAAAAACCTGAGATATGTAATGCTATTGGTTCTCACCACGACGAGATTGAAATGACAACCCTTCTTGCACCTATTGTTCAAGTTTGTGATGCTATATCGGGTGCAAGACCGGGAGCACGTCGCGAAGTAGTTGAATCATACATAAAAAGATTAAAGAGCTTAGAGGCTCTTGCCTTATCTTATCCGGGTGTGTTAAAAACATATGCAATACAAGCCGGACGCGAATTACGTGTAATTGTCGGTAGCGATAAGATTGACGATAAAGCTGCTGAAACAATTTCATTTGAGATCGCCAAGAAGATTCAGGATGAAATGACTTATCCGGGACAAATAAAAGTAACTGTTATTAGAGAAACACGAGCTATTAACTACGCAAAGTAGTATAATCTGCTTATTTGTAGTTTTTACAGAAGGGTTCTTAATACTGTTCTGTTTAAATATTTGCTAGATTGCAGGTTCACTTAATTTGTTTTTTGGATTAATATATTTCTCAATAAGCTATAAAATGAATAGTAGAATAATTGAAAACTCTAAAGTGCTGGTTACAGGTGGGGCAGGCTTTATTGGCTCAAACCTTATTGAAACACTTTTGAATCAAGGTAATGAGATCGTTTGCCTCGACAATTTCTCAACAGGAAAAAGAGAGAATATAAGTGCATTCCTTTCTAAGCCTGAATTTAAATTATTTGAAGGTGATATTCGCGATAGCGATACATGTAAAGAGGCCGTAAAGGGTGTGAAATATGTTCTTCATCAAGCTGCTTTAGGCTCAGTGCCACGTTCAATTAATGACCCAAAGACAACAAATGACGTGAATATTGGCGGCTTTTTAAATATGCTTATTGCTGCAAGAGACGAAGGAGTAAAAAGATTTGTTTATGCTGCCAGCTCATCTACTTATGGCGACCATCCTACCTTGCCAAAAAAAGAAGAGATAATTGGAAATCCTTTATCGCCTTATGCTATTACAAAATATGTTAATGAGTTATATGCGAAAGTTTTTTCAGAATTGTATGGGTTAGAAACAATAGGATTAAGATATTTTAATGTGTTCGGGCAAAGACAAGACCCCTATGGAGCTTATGCTGCTGTAATACCAAAGTTTGTTAAACTGCTTATTAGTAAAGAATCACCACGTATAAATGGCGATGGCAGTCATTCGAGGGACTTTACCTATATTAAGAATGTAGTACAGATTAATCAGCTAGCTGCATTAACAGAAAATCCTGAGGCAATAAATACTGTTTTTAATGTAGCTTATGGACAAAATACAAATCTTAATGAGCTGGTTTCCATGTTAAAAGAATTGCTTTCGCAATTTGATTCCAATATTTTAAATGTTCAGGCAATTCATGGCGAACCACGACAAGGAGACGTATTACATTCTTTAGCATCAATTGATAAAGCAAAATCACTTCTGGCTTATAATCCTCAATATGATATACGACAAGGATTAACCGAAGCTGTGGAGTGGTATTATAATAACTTGAAATAGGAAATTTGGAAAAAGTTACAATTTCAATATCATCTGCTTTTCTTCCTGAAAAACAGTATATTCTCGAAGTAATATTCGGGCATTTCTTTGATATTCCTTTTGTAATAGATGTTAATGATATTAATAAACCTGCTTATATCATTTATTTTAATGGTATAAAGAGCTTAGTTTTTAATGATGCGTTTTTTTCTAAATTTGATGAGAATACAGGTTATTTATCTGAATCTGCAATTCCTATATCTTATATCCTGTTAAAGAATGAATACCTATCCGAAGCTGACCTACCAGTCCTTTTTGGTAATGATAATCTTAACATTAAGGAAGAAAATGATAACATGAAAATATCTTGTGGTGCTGATATTTTTGCTTCGGCTTTTTTCTTTTTAAGCAGGTGGGAAGAGATTCCCGGTCACAAAAGTGATGAACATGGTCGATTCCCTGATACAGAATCATTTTTACAAAAGAATAAACTTCAAAATCGACCATTGGTAAATGAGTACCTTGAGTTCTTGTGGGCTTTAATGCTAAAGGCCGGGTATAAGGGAAAAAGGAAGCAAAACCAATATAAGGTGACACCTACACATGACATCGATTATTTTAAACGATACAATTCATTCTCAAAAATAATAGGTACTCTATTAGGTGATTTGATTAAGCGAAGGAGTTTTAAATTACTAAAAAAGAATATTGCCGAAATATATAAATGTAAAATTGGTAAATCTCTTGATCCCTTTGATAAGTTTGATTTCTTTATATATATCTCTGAGAAAAATAATTTGACTTCCGTCTTTTTCTTTATTCCGTCTTTAGCAGGTGAGAAATACTCAACTTACAATATCTATTCTAAAGATATCGAAGCTGCAATTAGAAAAATAATAGAAAGAAATCATAAAGTTGGTATTCATGCATCTTATCTGTCATTTGCCGATTCTGATATTTTTTTGAAAGAACTGAATAGATTAAGAAAAATTCATCCTGATGTTTCTTTTGCCCGTCAGCATTATCTTAGGTTTAAGACTCCTGTTACATGGCAAATAATGGCTGATGCAGGTATCGAAATAAGTAGTAATATGTCATTCTCAAATAATGCAGGTTTTCGTACAGCATGTTGTTATGATTATCCTGTTTTTAATGTGCTTACGCGAAAAAAACTTAAACTTATTGAGTTGCCTTTAGTTATGATGGATGCTGCCTTAATAAAAGAAAAAGCACAGAAAGATAACTTTTTCAGCTCAGCTGTAAAGCTTGCTAAAACAGTTAAGAAGTATCGCGGAAATTTTGTTTTCCTTTGGCATAACTCAAGTTTTTCTTTACCCGAATGGGAGAAAATAGGCGAAGCATATACAGAATTTGTTAATGAAATAGCAAAATAATATAGGCTGAGTAATATTAATGAACTAATGAAGTTATTGTACCAAGTTATTATAATTGAAATAAATGAAAGAGATTAATCTTATAAAAGATTCGGCAGTTTATTTTGCAGGCAAAGTAATTCCGGGCTTGGTTATGTTTTTGTCGGTTCCACTGTTTATACGCCTTTTTGGAGAAAGCATATATGGTGAGTACTCTCTTATTATTACAACAATACTTCTAATTAATACTTTTCTTACAGGATGGATAAATCAATCTTTCCTGCGTTTTTATACAGCAGTTGAGGACAAAGATAAATTTGAACGTCAAGTTTATAAAACATTGTTTATTGGCAATGTAGCTTTTGTTGTTCTTGGCGATTTAGTGTTGTATTTGTATAATTACAATTTATCTTTCATTTTGTTGATTGATGGAATTATGATTAGTCTTTCTATCTTTTCATTTCAGTTAGTTGAATTCAGGACAAAATTTAAGGCTGTAAAAGTTGTTATTGCAGATTCAATCAGAACAATAATATTTATTGTTACGGTTTTAACTCTTTTTTATCTGGCAAGAGATTTCTTAACTGATTCGGTTGTACTTATTTTACTTGCTAACCTTGTTGCTTACATTACAGGCCTTGTTTTGCTTAAGCCGGGTTTATTCCGGGTTTCGCTATTTATAAATATACTGAAAGAGAAAATAGAACTTAATAGCGAGTTAAAGAAAATGCTTTCATATGGTTTACCAATTGCCTTTTGGATGGTTGCAGCATATCTGTTAAACATTTCCGACAGATATATTATTAAACATTTTCTTACTTACAAAGATGTAGGAGAGTATGTTGCTGTTTATGATACTTTTTCAAAGTTTATGACTCTTGCATTTGCACCTATTTTACTTGCATTACAGCCCAGGGTAATAAGTCTCTTTAATTCAGGCAAAAAGAAAGAGTCTTATGCAATTTTAAAAAAAACTATTGTATTTGAACTTATTGCCTTTACTATTTTTGCTGTAATTGTATATTTTACCAAAGGATTTATAGTTGGAACTTATTTAAAACTGAGTGGATTAACAAGTGTGAATTTGGTAATGCCTATTTTTATTGGAGCTTTTCTTTGGACTATTTCGATGTTGATACATAAGCCTATTGAGCTAAGTGGAAAAACATATATTATGTTAATTGCCGTTATATTGGCTTTGATAGCTAATGTTGCAGGTAATATTGTATTTATACCTATTTATGGTGTTATTGCAGCTGCTTATACAACAATAGCCGGCTCTCTTATTTATTTAATAATTATTACAATCTATTGGATAAAAAAATGACAATAAATCAGAAAAATATATCAGCTTATTTAATTTTCCTATCCGCTATATTGTTTTCGCCGTCAAAAACTATTTTAGGGCTTGTATCAAGTGTTGAAATTGCAATACTTATTGTTTTGTCCCTAATAGCATACAAAAGTAAAAGTATAAAGTGGGAGTATCCCGATTTTCGCTTACTACTCTTAGCTGTAGCAATTGTATTTTCATTCTTAAGTTTTTTAATAAAGAAAAGCTCAATTGAGGATATTAGTTATATAATCAGGCAGATAGAATACTTAATCATTGCTTATTTGTTTTATTCCTTTGCAGGAAGAGAGACATTATCTGCCATTAAAAAGGCATTTATTATTTCCTTGCTTTTACTTTTTATTTGGTCGGTGTTACAAATCACCTTTCCTTCAATCATTACCATTTTTAACTGGGGTCCTCAATGGAAGGATATGTATGTGAAGGGCGATATAATTAGAGTTTTTTCCCTTTTGGATAATCCTTTAAGTTTTCTTGGTGTTCTTGTTGTAATACTTGGTCTTTTTCAGTTTATTCAGATAAAGTTTAAACTAATTTATCTTTCAATCATCTATTTGATGATAATTTCTACAGCATCCAAAATAGGATTTATTATTGTCATTCTAAGCATGATTATTCAACTTATTATTAGTTTAAAAAGCAACTATAAAGTTAAAAAGCCGGTAATAATTGGGGTGTTTGCCATTGCCTTATCAGCAATTGTTTTGCTAATTGTTTTGAGTGGTTCTGGTTTGTATAAGCGTATAACCAACGAAAAGAATCTTAGTGGTAGCATAGGGCAGCGTGAACTTGTAATGAAGTCCTCACTTGAGATGCTTTCAGATAATTGGTTCTGGGGAATAGGTTCGGGTAATTTTGAGAAAGTGTATTTAAATGGTTATAAACATGATGATGCATCATCGGCATCAAGCTCTTTTACTGCTGAGAACTTTTTTATTGACTATTATCTTTATAATGGTCTTATCCCAACATTGATTTTGTTGTTCATATTTATTTCGCTTATTTACCGCTCATTTAAAAGTAAAAGCAAGTGGCAACAAGGGATAGCTTTATCAATTGTGTATTTTCTGGTTACAGGTCTGGTAACCAGTCTGAGATCAGTACCGATTAATATATTCCTTTTTTCTTTAATAGGGATTCAATTAAAATTAGAAAGACAGGACATTAACACACAATTAGAAGAATAATTTTTATGGATAATAATATAGAGTTTTTTACCAATACACTTACTGATAGTTTACAAAATAATTCATTTGTTAAATTAACCCTTAGTAAGAAAAGAAAAAAAAGCAGTGAGCTGAATAAGGTACTTGTTAAATCAGTATTATTGAAAAGAGGAATGAGTATGTCATTTACTTATAGACATACTACAAAAGATATTACCAAGAATTATAGTTTTAGCGATGGAACATCAATAATTGAGGAATTATTGAGCACATCCTTTTTTAATGCGGATTTATTTACAAGTGAAGAAGACTTGACCTTGTTGATGAATAAGAAAAACAATAGCAGGATAATTAAAAAGGCAGCAAGTAATAAGCTGGCACCTGCTTTTCATCATGACAATGTGAAAAAAGAATATGTGCTAAAGCAGGATAATATTTATTTGCAGGAGCTTGGTGTACTAAATGCCGAAAGTGCTATAAAAAAAGGAATGCACGACAAATTTAAACAGCTTAACAAATATATTGAGATTATTGATGGTATTATTCGTTCAGCAAAGCTACCTGCCGGCTTTACTATTGTTGACATGGGATCAGGAAAGGGATATTTAACTTTTGTATTATATGATTACCTGAAGAATGTTTTAAAACTTGACATAAAAGCAATAGGAGTTGAAATGAGACCTGAGTTGGTTGAACTTTGTAATAATATTTCGGCAAAGGCTAATTTCAATAGTTTGAATTTTTTAACCGGTTCAATTCACGATGTTGAATTACCTCCCGTAGATATGTTAATCGCTCTTCATGCCTGCGACACTGCTACTGATGATGCAATTTACAGAGGCTTGAAATCAGAGGCTGAAATAATTGTTGTTGCACCATGTTGCCATAAACAAATACGACGACAAATTAATCCGGTAAACGATTTAAAAGCAATCTCAAAGTTCGGTATATTAAAGGAACGCCAGACTGAGATAATTACTGATGCAATAAGAGCTTTGACCTTAGAAGCTTATGGTTATAAAACTAAAGTGTTTGAGTTTATTTCAACCGAGCATACTCCAAAAAATGTTTTAATTGTAGGTATTAAGAAGAAAAATTATTCGGGTATTGATGAGAGTAAGCTAAGTCAGATTAAAAATATTAAAGACTTGTACGGGATTGAATACCATTATCTGGAAAAGTTATTAAATAGTTCGGTATAGTAGAAAAGATGGTAAGAGAACAATATAATTTATAAATGCAGAAGCTAAGTATAATAATAGTAAATTGGAATTCGGGTGATTATCTCAGAAATTGCGTAAATTCTGTATTTGCCTCAAATGGTTTTTCTACCGGTGAGATAGAAATTATTATTGTTGACAATGCCTCTGTGGATGACTCTTGCAATTTTGCCGTTTCTAATGATAGAATAGTATTAATTAGAAACGAAAACAATGTCGGGTTTGCCAAAGCTTGTAATATTGGTGTTAGTTCTGCGAAAGCAAAATACATCCTCTTGTTAAATCCGGATACTAAGCTAAATCCTGATACTTTGAGTTTATCTCTTGATTTTTTAATAAGTAATCCCGAGTATTCGGTTTTGGGTATTAAACAAATTAACTCAAAAGGACAGGTGCAACGGAGCTGTTGTCGTATCCCAAACTTTAGAACGGCATTTAATGCTTTTACAGGATTATATAAGCTTTCTGAGACACTTTTTCCATCATTTAAAATGATAGAATGGTCTCATGACGAAAGTCGTATAGTTGATCATGTTATTGGTTCTTTTATGATGATGCAAAAGTCACTATGGCAAGACTTTGAGGGTATGGATGAAGATTATTTTCTGTATTACGAAGATATTGACTTCTCAGCAAGGCTATCTTATTCGCACAAAAAAATATACTATTGGGCCGGAACAGAAATTTATCATGAGGGTGGTGGTACATCCGACCGGATAAAGTCACAAAGATTATATTATTCCATACAGAGCCGATTGATTTATGTGCAAAAACATTTTAAAGGAATCCGAAAAGCCGGTTTGAAACTTACCATATATTTTATCGAACCCTTTATCCGGATGTCAATGTCTCTAATCAGACTAAATTTCAAATCCCTTGTTGAAATATTTAAAGCTTACATAAGATTATTAATCCCGGGAAGATCCTAATTTCAATAAGTATTTTCATCCGATAGCTATCGAATGACATAAGGCTCATCCGATAGGCATCGGGTTTGAAATACAATTGTATAATACATTAGATTATTATTTCTTGCGTATTAAAACAAATCCCGAAAACTTTCCAAAAGTACTTAATAATATGCAACAGGTTACAATTAAAGAGTTTCCGTATATTATAATCTTTGAAATTGAAAATAACGATGCTATTGTGTTTGCCGTTTTTAATACAAACCAAAATCCTACAAAATGGCATAATAGAAATAAATAATTTAGCCAAATTACAAAAACCAAAAGCAGCCAATAATTTTAAATATTGGCTGTTCCTTTTTATAGTTTAGTCGAAGTTACAAACTTCGCCCAGCAGGGTGATTCCTCACTACGTTCGGAATGACATTCCTTTTTTTGTGGATTGGGGAATACTTGGCGGCAAAGCCGCCAAGTATTCCCCAATCTCAACCAATACGAATTGTCATTCCGAATACCGGTTTTGGGTATGAGGAATCCCATAGTGGGTTAGCTTGTATAATTTATTTGCTGAGTTTACTTTATTATACCAAAGTTCAATTGGTTTATTATCATATCGCCAAAATTGATGCTTTTTAACATTGTCGCCACACGAAAGATCAGATAGTATCGGATCGTGCGGCAGCTGGGGTGGAAAAAGTTTGTTCGACAATATTTGCAACAAAGCCACAAAATAGATTTCAAACATCAAAATATTTATGGTTTTCATCTTCCAAAAATTGTCTGTACCTTTGTAAAATCAGACCTAACATAGTTGCCTTATGAAACTAACTATTGATATAGATATAACAAACAATAAAGCTTTAGCTCTTATTAACTACATTAGAACATTAGACTTTATTAGTATTAACGAAAAAATTGATACACCTGAATATGCTTTAACAAGCGAGCAAATAGAAATTCTTGAAGAACGTAAGCAAAAACACATTAATGGCCAAAGTAAGTCTTATAATTGGAATGATATTAAAAAAGAACTAAGAAGCTCTTCTAAATGAAAACCTACAACTTAATTATTAAAGAAGATGCTAAGAGTGAAATTAGTGAGGCTTATAATTGGTATGAAAGTAAACAGAACGAGCTTGGCGAAAGGTTTATTAATACATTAGATAACTATTTCTTGCGTATTAAAACAAATCCCGAAAACTTTCCAAAAGTGCTTAATAATATGCAACAGGTTACAATTAAAGAGTTTCCATATATTATAATCTTTGAAATTGAAAAAAATAATGCTATTGTTTTTGCCGTTTTTAATACAAACCAAAATCCTACAAAATGGCATAATAGAAATAAATAATTTAGCCAAATTACAAAAACCAAAAACAGCCAATACTACTAAATATTAGCTGCTCTTTTTTTATATCTTAGCCGAAGTTTGTAACTTCGACTAGCAGGGGTAATTGCTTCTAAAGCTAGAAAAATTACCTGTTAGTTTAATTATTTAGTACAAGCTTTATTTACAATACTACCATAGTGCGTTAGCTTGTATAATTTCTTTACTGAGTTTACTTTGTATTAAAAAATGCTATTGCATTTTTAATAGTTAAAAACGGCCTTTATTGGCAGCTAAAGTAAGCTACCGTTAAACTACGCCGAGCTGAAGGGTTCAAGATTAGTAAAAATTACGCAATTGGTAAATCTCTTCAACTGAAGGATAGTAATCTA
>JANTGP010000105.1 GCA_024762835.1 Bacteroidota bacterium | reverse complement strand
TTTTTGATTTTAATTATGCTGCTAAATTACAATTTGTTTAATAAAACAAAGCACCATACTCAATAATTATTTTCTATTTTTGCATTTTTTAATATTATTTAACTATAGATTAAATTATAGAATTAGTTATTATAAATTTTAATATAGATGATTGAGATTCCTACAAAATACGAACCTTCGGAGAAGGAGAGCAAATGGTATGCTTACTGGATGAAAAATGAGTTCTTTAAATCCATACCTGATGACAGAGAGCCTTTTACTATTGTAATCCCGCCTCCTAATGTTACCGGAGTTTTGCATATGGGTCATATGCTAAATAATACAATTCAGGATATTTTAGTGCGTAGAGCAAGAATGTCAGGTTATAATGCATGCTGGGTGCCGGGTACTGATCATGCCTCAATTGCTACTGAAGCAAAAGTTGTTGCAAAGCTAAAAGACGAAGGTATTGATAAGAATTCCATTTCCAGAGACGAGTTTATGAAACATGCATGGGAATGGAAGGAGAAACACGGAGGAATAATTTTAGAACAGCTAAAAACTTTGGGAGCCTCATGTGATTGGGATAGAACAAGGTTTACAATGGATAAAGAATTATACGATAGTGTAATAAAGGTTTTTATCGATCTTTACCAAAAAGGGAATATCTACAGAGGAATCAGAATGGTTAATTGGGATCCTGCTGCTCAAACAGCTGTTTCGGATGAAGAAGTTATTTACAAAGAGGAACAATCGAAACTTTATTATTTAAAGTATAAGCTTGTTGGCGAAGATGGCTTTATTACAATTGCTACAACTCGCCCGGAGACTATTCTTGGCGATACAGCTGTTTGTGTTAACCCTAACGACGAAAGATTTGAGAAATTTAAGGGTAAAAAGGTAATCGTTCCTCTTATTAATAGAGAAGTGCCTGTTATTCAAGATGATTATGTTGATATGGAATTCGGGACAGGTGCTTTGAAGATTACACCTGCTCATGATATTCATGATTATGAGATTGGGCAAAAATACAACCTCCCGAGTATTGATATCTTTAACGATGATGGTACTTTGAGCGATGCTGCAGGTATGTTTATTGGCAAAGACCGTTTTGATGTTAGAAAACTTATTACTGAAAAATTAAAAGAATCCGGTGGTCTTGATAAAATTGAAGATTATGTAAATAAAGTTGGCTTCTCAGAAAGGACCAATGCTGCTATTGAGCCAAAACTGTCGATGCAATGGTTTTTGAAGATGGATAAACTTTCAAAGCCTGCACTGGATAATGTAATGAATGATACAATTAAGTTCTTCCCTTCAAAATTTAAAAATGTCTACCGACACTGGATGGAAAATATTAAGGATTGGAATATCTCCCGTCAATTATGGTGGGGGCAGCAGATACCGGCGTATTATCTTCCCAACAGTAATGACTTTGTTGTTGCGGCAAACATTGATGATGCTCTAAAGCTTGCAATTGAGAAAACCGGGAATAAGGATTTAAGTACAGCCGACTTGCGTCAGGATGAGGACGTTTTGGATACATGGTTTTCTTCATGGCTATGGCCAATATCGGTTTTTAACGGAATTAACGAGCCGGGAAATAAAGAGATTAATTATTATTATCCTACTAATGATCTGGTTACAGGGCACGATATTATTTTCTTTTGGATTGCCAGAATGATTATTTCAGGTTATGAGTATAGAAACGAATTACCATTCAGAAATGTGTACTTTACAGGAATGGTTCGCGATAAGCAAGGTAGGAAAATGTCTAAGCAATTAGGAAATTCACCCGACCCGATTAGGTTAATGAAAAAGTATGGTGCGGATGGTGTTCGTATTGGTATGTTACTCTGTTCGCCGGCGGGTGGTGATTTGCTGTATGATGATAAACTTCCTGAGCAAGGGCGTAACTTCGGAAACAAAATCTGGAATGCTTTCCGTTTGGTTAAACAATGGGAAGTTGATACTGAAATAGAACAGCCCCAATATGCCAAACTGGCTGTAGAGTGGTTTGATAATAAGCTTAAGCAAACAATTGAGTTGCTGGATAAGCAGTTTGAGAGTTTTAGGATATCGGAAGCTGTAATGACTGTCTATCGTTTTTTCTGGGATGAGTTTTCATCGTGGTATCTTGAAATGATTAAGCCGGCATACCAAAAACCTATTGATGCAATTACACTTGCCAAAACAAACGAGTTTTTTGATAAGACTCTACGTATTTTACATCCATTTATGCCTTTTATTACCGAAGAAATTTGGCAACTTCTTGAAGAAAGAAAAGATGGCGAAAGTATAATGGTTTCAAGTATGCCAAAGGCTGATAAGTTTAATATAGAGTTGTTAAACTCTGTTGAGGATTTCAAAGAACTTATTACCGGAATCAGAAAAATAAGGGCTGAGAAGAATATCCCGAACAGGGAAGCTATTGAGTTAATTATTAAGCAAAATTCAAATACTTCCTATTCTTATTTTAATCCTGTATTACAGAAACTTGCTAATTTGTCGAAGATAAGCACAACAAAAGATAAGGTTGATAATGCTGCTTCGTTGATGGTTAAAACTACCGAGTATTATATTCCTTTGGCTGATATTGTAGATGCCGGTGAAGAAATAAAAAAACTCGAAGCGGAGTTAAAGCATTATAAGGGCTTTTTGCTTGGTGTTGAGAAGAAACTTGGTAACCAAAGATTTGTAAATAATGCACCGGCTAAGGTTGTTGAGATAGAGAAGAAAAAGCAATCAGATGCTCAAAGTAAAATTAAAATTATCGAAGAGAGAATAGCAAGTTTGAAGAAATAATATTAGTAAATTAGCTTTTGAAAAATTTTATGTAAAAAGGCAGTTTATTTATTTTAATTGTACTATAAGTACAAAGGCTTGAGCCAAATCCTTTATAAAATCGTGCAATAGAATCTTTGTTTGAGCCTTCGAAATCAAGAATAAGGTTTTTCTCTGAATTGCTTTTTATTAATCTGTCAAAAACTAGAAACATTGCACTCAGGGCTTTCCCTTCTTTGTTTGAGACCGAGATTAGATTTATTATTTTATGTTGAGATTGCAGAAGAAAAACGGCAGCACATAAAGTATTATGTTCTGTATATGCCCCTATAATTCTACCTTTCCCCTTTAGTAAAGAGTATGATAGAATTTTTCGCAGAATATTGTATTGCATGTCATTAAAATGCTCAATTGGCTTGCCGACATTTTCTTTGTATAAGTGTATAAGTTCATTTATAGTTACACTTTCCGACAAGCTAATTTTATTATTCTCAGCTTTGTTAATATTCCGTTTTGTATTTTTTGCATAAGTATTTTTTATCAAATCATAGGGCTTTATTAAATCCAACTCAAAATTCGATTTCGAAGTTGAATTAATATTTTGTCCCTCAATCTTATTGTTTGTATTAAGATTTATTGTCACGTACTTATACTTCTCCGGTATTGCTTCGATAAATTCCATCACCTTTGATGAATCAAGCTTATCAATTGAGAAAACACCCAGCTGTTGGGTAAATAATGGTTGGATTATATAATCTATTTTGTATTTTTTCTTTACAGGAAGTGGCATTACTCTAACATAATCACCCTCAACAAGAGCTTCCCAGTTTTCCGAAACAATATCAAGATACCACGAACTTGCATACACAATACCATTAAAGGCTTTAGAAATACATAAATCCCATTTATTTTTATCAATTTGCGTATGTGTCAGATGTTTGATTATCACGTAACAATGTTTAGACTTGCAAAGTTATCAACTATTAAACTCTATACAACAAAACTAGATATTATATCAAAGATTGTGACCGGATGTGAAAGCATTGCTATATTAAAAATATTAAGTAATTTTCGCAAAAATTAATAATAAAGGTACAGTTGAAAAAAAAGCTATTTGGACTTATAGGTTATCCTTTAGGACATTCATTCTCAAAGCAATATTTTTCTGATAAATTTATTGCCGAAGGATTTAATAATCTGACTTATCAGAATTTCCCGATTACCGATATTAATAATTTGAGAGAATTAATTGTCACACAGCCGAATTTATTTGGTCTTAATGTTACTTATCCTTATAAAGAAACAATCATTCCATTTCTAGATAAATTGGACGAAACGGCTTCAGAAACGGGAGCTGTTAATTGTGTAAAGATCCTCAGGAAAGAAGAAGAAATCAGAACTATAGGATTTAATACTGATATTTATGGTTTTAAATCCTCGTTGTTGAGTGAGCTAAAGGAATGGCATAAACCGGCTCTTATATTAGGAACAGGAGGTTCTTCAAAAGCTGTTTCGTTTGTATTAAGACAATTGGGTATTAAATACAAATTTGTATCACGAAATAAGCAGGCAGAAAACTTAAATTACGAAGATTTAAGTCTGGAGATAATAAAAAATCACAAACTTATAATTAATACAACTCCTTTGGGAATGTTTCCTGATACAGATGCCTTTCCAATGATTCCTTATGATGGATTAACATCGCAGCATTTTTTGTTTGATTTGATTTATAATCCGGATGAAACATTATTCTTAAAATTTGGTAAAGAAAACTCATGTACAGTGATGAATGGTTTGGAAATGCTCCATGGTCAAGCTGACAAAGCTTTAGAAATTTTTAGAGGTCCCCTTAATAAAGATTAGTTGTTGTAGTTCGGTGAAACTATTTATTTTGTTATTTTTGAACTTTATAAAAAACACATATCCAATGAAGAATTTACGATTTTTATTAGTCCTCGCTTTTTTTACATCTGTCTCTTTCTATTCATGCGATTATGAATTTCCTGATGATGAGATGATTGGAACATGGAATATGGTTGAACTGGTTGTTCCGGATGGAGGGGAGACTAAGACGATACATAATGGCGATGAGCATTGGGAAAGTCTTGCATCTGATTTTGGTTTTAATAAACTGATTTTTGAATCGAATCTTACTTATACTTATTATGGTTATTGGGGTGGTACCGAAACCTATACATGGGAAAGGATTGATGAAGATAATGTTCGGTTATGGAAAAATACAAATTCAATAATCATAAAAAGAGATGATGAAAAGCATTATACCTTTTATAAGAAAGATGATATTAATCTTCTGGAGGTAAAATGGGCTAAGCAATAAATGTAAATTCCATGTATTCATCTCCTTATCTTATTGTTAGTTATTACTAATAAATAGCCTGTCATGATTCAAATTACAACCTTTCTTTTATTTACAATATTAGTAGCTGTAATATCATATCTGGCAACACGAGAAACAGCCGAAAATACAATTCATCTTGCAAAAGGCGGAGGACTTGCAATCATGCTCGAACCGATGGGTATATAATTGAACTATAGATATTCAAGAATACAAAAAAGGGATTCATTTTGAATCCCTTTTTAATATTTCCTGAGTTTATCAAAACCATCTTTGGTAATCTGATTCAACTCAAGTTAAGTAATTTAATCTTATAGATGATCGGGGAAAGCAACTGTATCTTTACCCATTACCATCATATTTCTGATATCTTGATCGGTAATATCCTGTTCAGGCATTGGACCTGCAAATTCACATCCTGAATCAACATGTTCGCGGTCGTTTGGCATTCCCCAAATTGATTTGTGTTGAATTTCATGAGGATCATGACGGAACATCTCACCAAGGAATAAACCTTTACAATATATGTCAATATCGGTACCATCTGCACCATGACACACTTTACATTTTGCATTATAAGTAACTAAACCGGCAGCACCATCACCACCTTTACCAATATTAGAGAATTCTTTTGTCCCATTAGGGTAGGTTCCGGTAGTTGTTAAATCGTAAAACTCACTAACATCATGTGATGTTTCTTTTAGAAACTTAACAACGTCCCAAACTTGTGCATCAGTAAGAATTTCACCATAGTCTGGATGGTTAGAATCATAAGCAGCAGAATAAAGACGTCCGCCTGTGTTTTTAACCTTGTCAAATACCTCACGAATTGAATGAGAATGTGACCAATCATATAAATTAACAGCTACAGCAGTAGGATAAGTATCACTTGACGGCTTATTGATTAATACACCTTCTTGTCCAAGTAAGTCCCATCCGTGGCAACTTTTACATCTGAAGAAATTGGTGTACTCATTTGGGTACTTTGTTTGATCTGCATTGACAAAGTTTGTAGGGTGGTCATAGATTTGAGCACCTTTTACACCATTGGCAGCATCAAAAGCAACTTGATCCGGATCTTCAACAGGATCGTCTGTACAGCTATTCATCATTGTTACACCAACAAATATCAAGGCTGCAAGAAAAATAAAATTTCTTTTCATAATCTTAAATTAAATAATTAGTAAAATTTAGTAATGATAATATTCATATTGTGCCCGAGTAGTCAATAAATATTCCAAATTATTAACCTAATAGTTGTTAAGTTTGACTTTGATTATGTAAAATTCAGTAATACAGTATATTATAGTTTGTGCGAGATATATAATATACTGGCTCTAATGCGATAGGACTTTAAATTATCGACAGTATTTCGTCGTTATCGACGAAATACTGTCGATAAAACAGGATACTCTCTTGTAAGTTTTTTTTGCTGATATTAGCTATATATCTTTGGTTCTTACGATTTATTTATTCGTATCTTTAAACTGTGATAATTTATATTAAATGAACTATTTGAGTTCTGATTTCTTATAACAATTGAATGTAAATATTATTTATGTAAATTTGCCATGTAATAAAATCTAATTATTAAAACTCTAAAATGGTGCGTATTGCTTTGTTATTATCTGTCTTTTTAATCTTCTTATCATGCTCAAATCCCAAAACAAAAAAGATTACAGTTGATTTTTCCGATACTTTATCGGAAAGTCACGCAGTTAATAGTGAGCAATCAAAGGCAGTACATATTGCAATTGCCTCAATGACATCACCTAAAGAAACATATACTTATTATAGTGAGTTGATAAATTATTTGTCGGGTAAAGTTGGTCATCCAATTTATATTAAGCAGAAAAAACTTATGAGGAAGTAAACAGTTTACTTGAAAACTCACAAATTGATTTTGCATTTATTTGCAGTGGTGCTTTTGTTGATGAATACAAAAAAAATAAAATAAAGCTTCTTGTTGCACCTCAGATAGACAATAAGATATATTATCAGGCATATATTATTGCTCAAAAAGAATCAGGTATTGAAAGTTTCTCAGACTTTAGGAACAAGAAATTTGCATTTACCGACCCTCTCTCTAATACAGGTCGCTTATATCCTTTAGAAGAACTTGCCAAATTAAACGAGAAAGAGGAAGATTTCTTTCTGAAGTCTGTTTATACATATGGGCACGATATTTCTATCCAGATGGTTAATCATGGTTTGGTTGATGGTGCTTCTGTTCACAGTTTGATATTTAATTATTTATCTCATCATTACCCCGAGAAGGTTAAGAATATTAAGATAGTGGGTGAATCAGAGCATTTTGGAATGCCTCCTGTTGTAACACCGATTTCTTTAAACAAAGAAAAGTATAATAGGTATCAGCAAATATTTTTAAATATGCACAATGACAGTATTGGGGAAAGTATTTTGGATAAACTCGAAATAGATAAATTCGTTGTTGTTGAAGATACTATTTATAATAGTGTGTTCCAGCTGTGTAAGCAAATTGAGAATGAACAGGAAAAGTAAAAATATTAATATCCCTCTTTTCTGGAAGTTTGCGATTATTTTAAGCTTTGTCATTATTATTTTCGGTTCTATTAACATCCACTTACTTTGGAATTCAGTCTATAACTCCTTCGATAAAGAGATAAATAAACGTTGTACTGTTCTGGCTAAGATTGTTGCTGAGAAATCTCTCAGCCCCTTGGTATTTGAAGATTATCTTACATTACATGAAATACTCGACGAAATAAAGGAGAGTGACCCAAGCATTTCATATGCATTTATTCTCGATGGTTCGGATGAGATAGTTGCACATACTTATGATTTAATAATTCCTAAGGATTTAATCAGTATTAATAAACCAAATGCAGGGAAGGCTAATATTCAGGTTATACAAACAAATAATTTTGAGTACCCTGTAATCAGAGATATTGCATACCCGATATTAAATAGCGATGTTGGAGTTGTAAGATTGGGGATTGTCGAAGACCAGATTCATGATGAGATAATGAGAGTAACTTACCGGCTTGTTATTATGATTATTGCATTTTTTCTAATTGGACTAATTGGGGCATTTTTCTTTTCATACTTAATTACATCACCTATTAAGAATATTAGCAATAAGCTTCAGATTATCGATCTTAAAAATCTTGAGAATGAGGATTACAGTATACCCGATAGGAAAAGATTTAAGATTTTTAACTTTGTAATTACTGATGAGACAGATATTCTTGTTTCAAAACTAACCGATATGATATTTCGTTTAAAACGAAGTCGTGTTGAGCTGAAAGAAAGTCAGGAATCTCTTGTTCAGGCTGATAAACTTGCTGCACTTGGAACATTATCAGCAGGTGTTGCCCACGAAGTAAATAATCCTATATCAGGTATTAAGAACTGTATAAACAGGATAAACAGGAACCCCGAAAATATAAAACAAAACTCAGAGTATATTCTACTGATAAAAGAAGCAATTAATAAAATTGAAGGTGTAATGTCTCATCTCTTAAGCTTTAGCAGAAAACAAAATATAGTGTTAAGTAAAATAGATATAAACAGGGTTATTGAGAATGCAATTGATCTTACAAAACATGAATTACAAACAAAAGATGTTTCTATTAAGTTAGATTATTCAGAGAGTAATTTGATAAATGGAAGTTCAAATCATTTAGAACAGGTTTTTGTAAACCTAATACTTAACAGTCTGGATGCAATTATTGAAAAGAGGGAAAAAGACAAAAGTTTTCAAGCAGAAATTATTATCACTGTTAAGAGAGTGAAAAATAGAATCATTGTTCATGTTTCGGATAATGGTATAGGAATACCGGATAAATCGAAAGATAAAATTTTTGACCCATTTTATACATCAAAAGCAGATGGCAAAGGCACAGGGCTCGGGTTGTCTGTATCGTATAATATAATTGAAAAGCATCGAGGAGATATTAGTTTTACAAGCCAAATTGGTATAGGCACTGAGTTTATTATTGAATTGCCTTCATTTGATAAAAAATAAATAGCTATGATAATATATGTTGTTGATGACGAACGAATAATAAGGGTATCACTTGCTGATGAGCTGAGAGATGCCGGCTATGAGGTTTACGAGTTTTCTCATGCAGGACAAGCTCTTGGACAAATCGGCGAAATTGTACCTGAGATTATTATTACCGATTATAAGATGCCGGATATAAATGGCGTTGAATTTCTGAAAAGAATAAAAAATGTCAATAATGATATTTATGTTGTTTTAATGACTGCATTTTCTACTATTGAAACAGCTGTAGAGGCTATGAAATTAGGAGCTTACGATTATATCAGCAAACCTTTCGATAACGAAGAGATGCTCTTAATAATCAAAAGGATAATTGAATTAAAGCAAGTTAAAAAGGAAAATAAGGAACTTAAAATAAAGCTAAAGCAAGAATATGATTTCTCCTCTTTTGTTGGTAGAAGTAAAAGTGTTAATGCCATATTTGATTTAATTAAAATTGTTGCTCAAAAATCCACTTCCGTTTTACTGATTGGCGAAACAGGTACGGGAAAAGAGTTAATAACAAACATTATTCATTATAATAGCAGCAGAAGTAAAAAGCCTTTGGTAAAAGTTAGTTGTGCGATATTAAGTAAAGAGATATTTGAATCTGAGCTGTTTGGTCATGAGAAAGGCTCGTTTACAGGTGCAATATCTGAGAAAAAAGGCCGCTTTGAATTAGCTGACGGAGGAACTTTGTATCTTGATGATATTGATGATGTACCTCTTGAGATGCAGGTTAAGTTATTGAGAGCCATTGAGGAGAAGGAAATTGAAAGAGTTGGAGGGACTAAAGCAATTAAGATAGATATTAGACTAATTGCCTCAACCAAAAAGGACCTCAGAAAAATGGTTGATGAAGGAAAATTCAGGGAAGACTTGTTTTATCGCTTAAGCGTATTCCCGATTGAGCTTCCTTCTCTTCGAGAACGTCCGGAAGATATTGTTAGTTTAACAAAGCATTTTGTATCAGTCTTTTGTGACGACAAAGGAAAAATTATTGATAATGAGGTGATTGAAATATTGAAACAATATCCTTTCCCTGGAAATGTCAGAGAATTGAGAAACCTGTGCGAACGTCTGGTACTATTAAGTATTGATAATAATATTAGTGCCGATATTATTCCAATAGAGATTAAATTAAAGGGAATAAATTCTTCTTGTTTCTCTTTCGAGAATAAGACACTTACAGAGATTATTGATGAGGTTGAAACGAATGCAATTCTTAAAGCCTTAGATAAAACGGCTGGTAACAAAGCAAAAGCATCAGAAATATTAGGTGTTCCTGTTTCAACATTAAAATCAAAAATCACTAAACTCAAATTGTAAATAGCGTTGATATCTCGTTTTTTTTCGCCGAAATCTCGTCGATAATTATTCCTATTTTGTAGTAGCGATTATTTTTTATTTCACTTCTTGTGATTCTTATAATATTGAGATAGTGATGTTTAAGCTAAATATTTTGTTTATATCTAGAGTTTGTAGATATTATGGTTCGTATGTTGTTTAACCGCCGGCATTAAAATATTTGAAAGATTGGAGTACTGCAAAATTATGATTTTATTTTTCAGGCAGTCTTTTTAATATTAATAATTATTCGAAATAAAATATCTAATGCAATTATGATTAGAAAAATAATTCAAGTAAAATACAGAACTTTTCTGCTATTACTTTTGAGTATAACTATTTTCTCATGTGAATACGAAGAAATTGTTCCCCCGTCTACTTTACCGGA
>JANTGP010000104.1 GCA_024762835.1 Bacteroidota bacterium | reverse complement strand
GTTCAAAGACTTTCTACCAAAGGGCAAGCAACTTAAAACCCTCAGAGAAATATCCAAGGAGTCAGATTGCAGAGATAGACCGGATATTGGCAGAGCAAAAGGCAATAAAGGAAAAGTATGATAAATTAATTGTAGACGCTGATAATCTTTTCAAGAAGGAAAAACTTATTCCTGCAAAAGAGAAATATGTTGAAAGCCTTGTGCTATTGCCTGATGAGATATATCCTAAAAAGAAAATAGAGGAGATAGATAAGCTTCTTGCTGCTGCAATGAACAAAGAGAAATTAGCAGCAATTGACAAGGCATATAATAAACAAATTGCTCAAGCAGATAAAGAATTTAAAGCAAAGCACTGGGATAGTGCAAAGTTTGAATACGAGAAAGCTTTAGAAATTAAGAATAATGAAAAATATCCTAAATCTCAAATTGTAGAGATTAACAAGATTTTGGATAAGATTGAGGCACACAAGATACTTGAAGAAAAGGAAAGGAGTTACAATGCATTGATTAGTGATGCAGATAATCTTTTTTCTGAAAAGGAATATGATAAGTCAAGAGAAAAGTTCGTTCTTGCTTCAAATATCTATTCATCAAGGGAATATCCGAAAAAGAAAATTGCAGAAATAGATAATCTGCTTAGAGTAATTGCTGAACAAAAGAGGATTGCAGAATTAAATGAGCAATATTCCGGCTTAATATCTAAGGCGGATAATTTATTCAATGTAAAGAAATATTCTGATGCCAGAGCTGAATATGTGAAGGCAAGCAAATTAAAAACACAGGAAGAATATCCAAAAAATAAGATTGCTGAAATTGATGCAATTTTGTATAAGATGGAGGAGGATAGAAAAGCAAAAGAAGCATTGGATGCTAAATATAGTCAGAAGATTGAGATTGCTGATTTCCAATTTCAGAGTCAGCAATGGGAAGAGGCAAAGATTAGTTATTTTGATGCATCGGGGCTAAAACCTGATGAGGAATATCCCAAAAGGAAAATTAGGGAGATAAAAAGAATACTTGCCCTTGAAAAAGAGCGTGCAGAAAGTTTAGAATCCACAAAAGATGCATATCTCAGTGCCATAGAAAAAGCTGATAAAGCTCTTGGTTTTATGGAGTTATCTGTTGCATCCTTTTATTATAAAAGGGCAGCTTCTTTACGTTCGTACGAGGTATATCCAAAACAAAAGCTTCAAGAGGTTGATAGTCTTGTACTTGTTCTTAGGCAAGAAAAGATAGATAAGAAATTTAATGCAGCAATTGAGAATGGTGATACAAGGCTTGAAGAAAATGAGTTTGCAGCGGCAAAATTTTATTACAATAAAGCCTTTACTATTAAACCGGAGGATAAGTTGCCGGCAAAGAAAATGGAATTTCTGGAGATTAAGAAGAAGGAGAAAGAGCAGAATGAGTTATTCTCTGAGTTTTCGCAATATATTGATATGGCAGAGCAATTTATAAAAGAAGAGGATTACAGTCTTGCGGAATATTATTTTGAAAGAGCTCATAACACAATGCCTGAAGATTCGCTGCCAATACAACGTTTAAGAGATATACAGAGTATTAAAGACAAGCTGGCTGATGAAGCAAAGACTGAAGAATATAAAAAGTCGATTGAAACAGCAGATGTGCATTTTAATAATGAGGATTATGCTGCCGCAAGATATTTCTACCGCAAAGCTTTGGAATATAGTTCTGAAGCAAAATATCCGCAAGAGCAATTAGAAAAAATTAAATCATATTTCGACCCTGATTATATTGCCAAAATGGAAGTTTACAGAAAAGCTGTTTTTAAGGCTGACCGTGCTTTTGATTACAAGGATTTTGAGTTGGCAAAAACTTTCTACGAAGAAGCACTTCTGGTAAAACCAAAAGATAATCATGCAGTTGAGCAATTGCAGTTTATTAATAAATTACTTGAGAAAAATAAAAAATAATCCATTGTGATTATGATATAAATCCGGATTAAATACCTTAAAAGTAAGGATAGTGTCGGGCAAAATGAAATAACTTACCTGAGTAGTAATAAAAAAACTACATTTGCAGGAGTCATCTAGATAAAACAAGTTAACAATGTTATTCAATTCAATAGAGTTTGCAATATTTCTTCCGCTTGTCTTTGTGCTTTATTGGTTTGTTGTAAATAAGAATCTAAAAATACAGAATTTGTTTCTTATTATTGCAAGCTATGTTTTTTATGCATGGTGGGATTGGCGTTTCTTATCCTTAATTATATTTAGTTCGTCAGTTGATTTTCTTGTTGGTTTGCAGCTTGGTAAAGAAAATTCACCTCAAAGACGGAAATTATTTCTCTTAACAAGTATAATTGCCAATCTGGGTTTATTGGCTTTCTTTAAGTATTTCAATTTCTTTGTAAATAGTTTTTCTGAAGCATTTACATTTTTCGGCTTTCATATATCTGTTGCCAGATTAAGTATTATTCTGCCTGTTGGAATAAGCTTTTATACTTTTCAAACTCTAAGTTATACAATAGATGTTTATAGAAGGAAATTAGAACCAACAAAGAGTATAGTTTCGTTTTTTGCTTTTGTGTCTTTTTTTCCTCAGCTTGTTGCAGGTCCAATTGAAAGAGCAACAAACTTGCTACACCAATTTTTCAAGCCCCGAAGATTTAATTATTCTCAGGCAACTGACGGAATGAGACAAATTTTGTGGGGTTTGTTTGCTAAAGTTGTGATTGCTGATAATTGTGCACCATTGGTAAATGACATCTTTTCAAACTATGATACTTATCCGGGGAGTACTTTGGCAATTGGAGCTGTTCTTTTTGCATTTCAGATTTATGGTGATTTTTCAGGTTACTCAAACATTGCTATCGGTACGGCAAAATTATTTGGATTTTCGCTTATGCAGAATTTTGCTTATCCTTATTTCTCACGTGATATTGCTGAATTTTGGCGTCGTTGGCATATCTCATTATCAACCTGGTTTCGTGATTATGTGTATATTCCACTGGGAGGTAGTAGAACTAGTTTGGAAAAACAAATTAGAAATGTTTTTGTAATATTTGTTGTAAGCGGATTTTGGCATGGTGCTAATTGGACTTTTATTGCATGGGGGTTTATTAATGCAGTTTATTTTCTTCCTCTTCTGCTTTTAAAAAGAAACCGGAGAAATACCAATATTGTAGCCGAGAATAGATTGTTCCCAAGTATATATGAATTTATACAAATGAGTTTTACTTTTTTTCTTTCTACTCTGGCATTTGTATTTTTCAGGTCTGAAAGTATTTCCGATGCATTTTCTTTTATCAGCCATTTATTTTCTTCAAGCTTGTTTGATTTACCGCAAGTGAGACTTACCAAGCAAATTTCATTGCTTTTATTATTTGTTATTATCGAGTGGTTACAAAGGGATAAAAAACATGCACTGGAATTTAAATCTTTGCTAAATCACAGGTATTTACGATGGGTAATTTATTTTTCTGTGATGTTAATACTTTTTGTTTTCGGTAATTTTAACAAGACGGAGTTTATATACTTTGCATTTTAAATTATTAACATGAAGAAGTTTATTTATAAAATATTGCTGATTAGTATTTTGTTCCCGCTTTTGTTTGTGTTGCTTGTACTGTTATCGTCATCTTATATTGATAATAAAGAGTTTAATAATGCTAATACAGAAAGTAACCTGCTGTTTATACAAAGCGATATGAGTTACGATATTGCATTTATGGGGATTTCTCACGCCAGAAATTTCTCTCGTTATGGAAACAAATTGATAATGGAAAAAATCTTAGGCAAGAGTATACTTAATATTGGTAAAGGCAACGGTAAATGTGGTGTTGATGGACAGTTGTTTTATTTAAAATATTTCTATTCAAAAAATATAAATATCGATACAATAATTTATGTACTGTCGCCACCATTACTTTATGCTGATTACTTAAATAGAGCATCAAACACATTTAATGACGAGCCGGTGCGATGGGATTTTATTTCGCTTTATCTGAAAACCATCAGTAAAAATAAATATCAGAGATTACTTTCATATATTAGCAGCAAACTTAAACCCGGCTGGTTTCTACAATACGGTTTCCCTGAAGAAAGATTAAAATCTAAACTGAATAAAATAGATACTGCTGCAATTAATGAAGGCTTTAATCTTGCTTATCTTGACGGTTTAAATGAAAATATATTTGATGATAATTGTGAGACCATTGAAAAGACTATACAACTTGCAGAACAAAATAACTCAAAGCTAATATTCATCATACCACCTGCAGTTTTTGGCAAATGGCCCGGACATGACCGGACATTGTCTTTTTGTAAAAAAATGAATGAATTATACACTACGGATTATTACGATTTTTCTGAAAGCATCAAGCAGCCAAAATTTTACTTCGACCACCACCATTTAAACAGCGAAGGAGTTAAATATTTTACAAAACATTATCTTTTTTCACTGTTTGAGGCGAATTGATTTTATGGCTTGAATGTTTGCAGGCAATAGCTTAAGTGCAAACATTTAAAAAAGAATTTGCTATTTTACACTAAACAGCTAAAATGAGCACACATATAGTAAAATTTAAAAAAGAATGATATTTTTGTAGGAAATCTCATTAAAACTGATTTAATGAGATATAAAATTACAATTGAAATATGAAAAAACATTTTCTCACATTAATTGCTTTAAGTTTCATTATTTTATTTCTCCAAGTATCTGTAAATGCCTCTACTGCCGTTCAATTGCATTTAAAGAACCAAAGCCGTTTAATAGCACCTGATTTCCGTCGTTCATCGGCAAGTACCGATTTTTCCGTTGGACTATGGGCAGGTTATAACTATACCAACACTTTGTTTGCCGGGCAGTTTCATATTGCACAAAGCATTACAGTTATGGGCAAGTATCGACCGGCTTATACATTTGGGATTAGCGGTAATTACAAAAAGAACGACCAATGGTCTTTTCAGGCAGAGCTGAACATTGAGCAAAAAGGAATGTATTTCGAGGATGATTTTTATGCTTATGTTAATGGTAAAAGATTAACCAATAATGTAAAAAGCAACTTGAATATGGATTATTTTAGTCTTCCTGTTCTTGCTAATTTCCATTTCGGACGAGTTACAAAATGGTATTTATCCGGAGGATTATACTTTAGTATGTTACGTTCGGCTCGATTAGATGGTAAAATGATATCAGAGATTTTGAGTCCTTTTGATAATTCGGTTGAAGTGAAAGAATCTGATGTGAATTATGATTTATCTGTTTCCTACAGACGGGATGCCGGTGCTGTTATCGGTGGGGGATTCATTCTTCCAGTCCAAAAAGGACCACATGGCCCAATCCTTAGCCTTGTTCTTGATGCCAGATATTATCAGGGGATATTGAATGTTTATGCAGGTGAGCCTGTGAAGCCAATTGACCCATTAGAGACAATAAACCCTGATGCTGTTATTGAAGAGGTACCTCCAATTAATGCCGATATTAAACTCAGAACCTCAACATTTGCCGTACGATTAGGTTTTGTGGTGGCAATATAATTTTGGTAATACCAACTTAAACCTTAATAATGTTTATTGCTGAGGAATAAGAAATATAGTATGAATCTATTTTCTTATTTCGGCACCTAATTCTTTTTCGTATGTTTTAATAAGCTTGCTCATTATTCGCTCAATATATTTATCATTAAGCGTTTTTGTCATATCTTGAATAATGAAACTTACTGCATATGACTTTTTACCCTCAGGAATATTCTTCCCTTCAAAGACATCAAATATTGATATTTTACGAATTAACTTTTTCTCTGCTTTGGAGGCTAATTTCCTTATATCTTCAAACTTTACTTTTTTATCGACAATAAGGGCAAGGTCGCGTTTTACTGCCGGGAATTTTGCAAGTTCCTCAAACTGTACTTTGTGTTTCTTAAGCGACCTGAATATATTATCCCAATACAAATCGCCATAAAATACTTCTTGATTAATATCCGAGGTCTTTAATTGTTTAGCAGATACAATACCGTACTCGACAATTATTTTATTATTGTATTTTAATCTTAATGCAAGAGAAAAAATATCATTACTAAACTCTTCGCTTTCAATTTTTGAAAAATCGAAACCAAGTCTTTTTAATACAAGTTCGATATTAGCTTTTAAATCATAAAATGATATTGATTCTTGTTTTGTATTCCAACTCTCTACATTCTTATTGCCGCTAATGAAAATACTAAAATGCTGTTCTTCGTAATACTTTTTTATTGGATTATTATCATCAACATCTTTATTATAAAAGTAACATTTCCCGAATTCATATAACTTTAAGTCTTGATTTTTACGATTAATATTATAAGCAATCGCTTCAAGCCCACCATATAAGAGACTTTGACGCATTGAGTTTAAATCCTGACTAAGTGGATTGTATATTTTAACAAGATGTTCGTTTTTGTAAATATTGTTATCATCGTAGTAAGATGCCTTTGTAAGAGAATTTGCCATTATTTCGTTAAAACCGTTATTGCTTAATAGTTCTGCAATAACATTACGTAGTTTATTCTCGTCGGGTTTAGGACTGTGAGTTATTGTTGAATTTACATGGCCTGTGATAGCTACGTAATTATAACCGTAAATTCGTAAAATCTCTTCAATAATATCAGCTTCGCGTTTTACATCAACTCTGTATGGTGGAACAAGTACAGTTAATCCCTTATCGTCTTCTTTACTTATTTGAATCTCAAGTGAAGTTAAAATATGTTTAATTGACTCCTTGTCAATTTCATTTCCAATAAGTCTGTTTATGTTAGCAAATGTGATGTCAATTTTAAAATTCTTTACAGGATTAGGATAGATGTCAACTATGTTTGAGCTAATATTTCCGCCGGCAAGTTCTTTAATTAAAAGAGCTGCTCGTTTTAAAGCGTAAACAGTAATATTAGGGTCAACACCTCGCTCAAATCTAAATGAAGCATCAGTGTTTAGTCCGTGACGTCGAGCCGTTTTACGAACATAAACAGGATTAAAGTATGCACTTTCCAGGAATATGTCTTTTGTATTATTTGTAACACCTGATTTTGCTCCTCCAAATACGCCGGCTATGCACATTCCTTCTGATTCATTACAAATCATAAGGTCGTTTGCATCGAGCTTTCTTTCTTCTTCGTCAAGAGTTGTAAAGCTTGTGCCTTTTGAAAGTGTCTTTACAATTACCTTATTCTCTTTTATGTAATCGGCATCAAATGCATGAAGAGGTTGTCCAATTTCGTGAAGAACAAAATTTGTAATGTCGACTACATTATTTATTGGTTTTAAATCAATTGAAAGAAGATAATTCTTTAGCCATTCTGGTGATTCTTTTACTTCAATGCCGGAAATTGTAAGTCCCGAGTATCTATGACAAGCTTCTTCATTTTCAATTATTACATCAATATGTCTGTTATCGTTATCAACTTTAAAATTGTTTACATAAGGCTTTTCAAGTTTAACTTTGTGATCTTGGCTAAAATATGCTGCAAGGTCTCTGGCAACACCATAATGACTGGCACCGTCAATTCTGTTAGGAGTAAGTCCAATGTCAAAAATTATATCATCAGAAACCTTAAAATAATCTTTTGCCGGTATACCTGCCTTAATATCATCTTCGAGAACCATTATTCCGTCATGTCCTTTGCCCAATCCCAATTCGTCCTCGGCACAAATCATTCCTTCAGATACTTCACCCCTGATTTTTGATTTTTTTATCTTGAAACTGTCGTCTTCGGTGTAAATAGTTGTACCCACAGGTGCTACTATAACGTTTTGCCCTGCAGCAACATTTGGTGCACCACAAACAATTTTTAACAAATCAGGTTCGCCAACATCAACAGTTGTTACACTTAAGCTATTTGCGTTTGAATGTTTATCGCATGTTATTACTCGCCCAATTACAAAGCCTCTAAGACCGCCTTTAATCGATTCGAAAGTGCTAATACCTTCAACTTCAAGCCCTATGTTAGTTAATATTTCTGATAGTCTTGCAGGTTCAATATCAATATCAATGTAGTTCTTCAACCACTTATAAGAGATTTTCATTTTTTACGAAATATAAATTTTGAAAGGCAAAAATAGAAAAAAATAAGAAACACACGAGCTTAACTTAAATTATTCATGTAAGGTAGAGTCAGCCGGCAAGTGCAACTTTTTTTAATTATTATGAGTAGTAAGAATAATTTTGACTTGGCTTTAGCGGAAGAAATAATTTAAAGAAAAAACATGTGAGAATTCTCCTGTTGCGTTTTTTGTTATATTAGTTAATGCATAGTCAATTACAATATTCTTTATTTGAATACCAAGACCTATACTTGGCTGCAAAGTCCAATCTGTATTGTCAAATGATTGTATTTGTTGGATATTGTTTATACCTGCACGGAAGAACAAAGCATCTTTATATAAAAGTTCTACGCCCATATGAGGGTCAATATTTAAGGCATTTGAGCTGATTAGCGAATGTCTTTTGCCATCAAAAGAAAAATCTGCATCTAATTCGGCAAGTAATTTAAAGTTATCATCAATAGTGAAGTTTCTTGCTACGCCCAGTAATAATTTAGGTCTGGTTATTTCAGTTTTCTTTTCGCCAATAGTGTTAAATGTAGAGTCAAGTACAGTAATCTCCAGTTCTTCTGTATTAAACGACCAACTATTAAATGTTGATGTGGCATCTCTTAAGGTTGCGCCAAATTTCCAATTATTGCGAGTGTATTGTGCTCCGATATCAAATCCAAATCCCCAGGCAGAAGCAAAGCTCCCGATAATACGATGAATAACTTTTACATTGGCACCGTAATTTAGTCCTTCAATTTTAGATTTTTGCGAATATGAAAATAGCATAGCATAATCAGCAACTGAGAATTTTTTTATCCGGTTATAATCAATATTACCATCGCTGTCGTATAATTCAAGTGTATTTTGTATATCATCAACACCAAAACGGAGTAAAGTAAGTCCTATGTTTCTGTTATCATCAACTTTGTAACCAGCCCCAAAATAATCGTAATTTGCAATACCCGAAAAGTATGATGAATGCATTATTCCAAAGTCTAATTTATGAGAGTCCTCAACTAAACCTGCAGGGTTCCAATATGCAGCAGTAACATCATTTATGTTTGCAATTGAAGCATTTCCCATAGCTAAAGAACGAGCGCCAACACCAATTGACAAAAACTCATTACTATAAACCCTTTGAGATTCTGCTTTTATAAAAGTAAATAAGAATAGGACCGGAAGTAAAAACTTTATTTTCTGCATTAGATTATTTTTGAGTTGTTTATATAACAGACTTTTTATTAGATTATTGCTAAATAAACTTATAATAAAACGATTAAATTTATCATGTTATTCTGTATAAGCCTCAATACACTCAATTAGTAATTGTTCTTTGTCAACAGGCACAACACCTGGTTTTTCGCATACCAGTCCTCCGGCAATATTCGAAATGGCAGCAATATCAATTGTTTTTAATCCGGCAGACAAACAAAGGCCTGCAAGGCTGATAACAGTGTCACCGGCACCCGAAACATCTGCAATATCTCTTACTTCGGCAGGTAAGGTTTTATATCCGTTTTTGTCTGCTATAAAAACTCCTGCTTCGGATAAAGTTACCATCACTGTCTCAATGAATCTTTCTTTTTGAATTCTTTTTACAACAGAGTAAATGCCGGGAAAGTCATATTTCTCAAGATTAATATTTACACCTTCACTTAGCTCTTTGAAGTTTGGTTTAAAGAAACTTATGTTCTTATATCTGTTGAAATTACGTTTTTTTGGGTCGGCGAGAATTGGTATCTTCAATTCATTAGCCTTTTCTGTTATCTCATCAATTACAACAGGTGTTATATTCCCCTTGTCGTAATCTTGAAATATTATTGCGTCAATATTTTCTGATTTTATAATTTTATTTATTGAATCAATAAAATCATTTTCTATGATTTCAGGAATAGGCAATGTTAACTCTTCATCAATTCTAATAAGTTGCTGATTGTTGCTGAGTATGCGGGTTTTAATTGTTGTAACACAATCCTCATTCTGGATAATACCATGTTGGGGTAATTCTCTTTTGGAAATAATATCCATTAATAAGTTACCGGCTTTGTCTTTTCCAATTACCGAACATATAATTGCTTTGGCCCCAAGTGATTTAATATTCAGGGCAACATTTGCAGCACCACCCAGTCGATCTTCTTTATGTTTTACGCTTACTATTGGTATTGGTGCTTCAGGAGAAATTCTGTCAACCTTACCTGTCATATACGAATCAATCATAATATCGCCAATCACAAGAATTGTTTTATTATTAAATGATTCAAAGAGCTGCTTTATTTGGTCAATATTTTTTATCATCTTCATACAAATTTAATTCTTCAAAGATATGCAAAGTAGATGTCTCAATAAAAAAAAATAATTTTAGGAGGGTTCTAATAATTCCTTTCTTTCAAGAAACAGATAGAATGAATAAGATGTAAGGCATAAATTTTTCTGAATAGCTGTAGCTATTGAGAAAAATTTTAACGCAAACAAATTGTTTATTATATCTGTTCCCATAGGGTTTGCATAGTTTTTCAAATACTTCTTTAAATTTCCTTAAATTATCCCGTCTTTATAAATTTTCATTGTCTATAAAAAACTATGCAAGTCTTGATGCAAATGAATTATTAGAACCCTCCTTTATAAAAATGCCACCTTTTATTATTGGTGGCATTTATCTTATTTGTCGGGATGACTGGACTCGAACCAGCGGCCTCCACGTCCCGAACGTGGCACGCTACCAACTGCGCTACATCCCGCATTTTTCTTTGTGCCCGGAACAGGGATCGAACCTGCACGTTCTTGCGAACACTGGTCCCTGAAACCAGCGCGTCTACCTATTCCGCCATCCGGGCTTTAACTTTTTACCGTCTACCTTCCCGATAGTTATCGGGATCGCCATCCGG
>JANTGP010000103.1 GCA_024762835.1 Bacteroidota bacterium | reverse complement strand
ACCCTGATGATTTTTAGCACATTGTGAATGAGAACCTGAATCCGCCAGCTGGCGGACAGGTTGACGGACGCTTTTATGATACATTCCGGATATTCAAAAAAATTATAATGTTTTATCAAACTCCAACAAAAAGAATTTATTATTAGATTTAAGCCATAAACATTTGCAAAAACGATGAAAAGAAGAACAATATTCTTTTTACTGCTTATTCCTCATTTTCTGTTTGGAAACATTTTTTTCATCGACCCATTAACTGGTTCGATAAATAACGATGGTTCCGAATTGTCGCCTTGGTCGACCCTGCACGATGTTATTACCACAAATAAAATCGAACTGCAACACTATCAGCCGCTCCCATACAGTTCAACAAGCCAACTTGTTACGGTTAATCAAGGGGCTCCGGTAAAAGCCGGAGATACATTAATGCTGCGCAGCGGGCTACATGGTGCACTGGTTTTAAATGGAGCTTACAATTCTGTTCCAATTACTATTATGGCTGAATACGGACATGAGCCGATTCTTTCCAAAATTAATCTGGCAGGTGCATCCAATTGGATATTAAAGGGATTAACCGTAAGCGGAGAACCCTATAATGCATTTGCAAGAGAATGGCTGGTACAAGTACGCTCTCACGATTATCAGGGGCCAGCTCTGAATATAGAGTTGAACAATTTAAATATATATAGTGTAAAAGACTGTTCACCGTGGGGGCAGGACGAGTGGTTAAAAAAGGCGGGGCACGGAATATTTCTCAGTGGGTCGCATATGTTAGCCGAAAATAACAATTTGTCGAATGTTTATCACGGAATTATAGTTGAAGCAGATAGTTCTTCGGTAATAAAAAACCACATTCGTAATTTTGCAGGCGATGGTATCAGACCTTTGGCTTCACATATTCTTGTAGCAAGTAATGTAATAATGAACTGTTACGACATTGACGGTAACCACGACGACGGGATACAATCGTACAATCTGGGGAAGTATAATGTAACAGATATTACTATCAGAGGAAATCTAATTCTGAATTACGAGGACCCAAACCAGCCTCTATTAGGGCCTCTGCAGGGAATAGGGTGTTTCGATGGCCCCTATACCAACTGGCTAATTGAAAACAACGTGATAAGTGTAAATCATTGGCATGGAATAACTTTTATGGGTGCCCATAATTGCACCATCCGAAACAACACCGTTATCGACCCTACTCCAACACAAAGTAATGGCCCTTCCTGGATTCAAATTACCAACAATAAAAATGGCACACCAAGCTCGGGGTGTATCGTAAAAAACAACATTGCAAATACCTTTAAAGTTGACGCAGTGAGTAGTAATAACCTTGGGTTAAAAAATACAATGCAGTATAATCAAACCTTTCGGAATTATGAATTATACGATTTTCATTTGACAGCTTCGAGCTTTGCCATTGATGCAGCAGACGATAATTGTTTGTCAACACACGATTTTGACGGTGTTGAAAGACCCCAGGGAATAAGTGGAGATATTGGTGCATTTGAATACAAAATGAGCACATCGTTGCTCCACAATATAAGAAAATCGCAGTTTAAAGTGTACCCCAATCCCGCTCACAATTGTTTAACAATAGAAACCACTCTGCTAAACCAGGAAATAGAACTATATAATACTGAAGGACAGCTGATAAATAAATTTCAGGCCTCAAAAAATAATACTCATTTTTCGACCCGGGAAATTCCTGCCGGAATTTATATTTTAAGAGCCGATGGAAAATCGTCTAAAGTGGTAATACAATAAATTTTTATTGCAAAAATTTCCTGAAATTGATTTCAATTTAAAAAGTTGTGAGCGAAACATGAATTATAATACTCTATTATTTACCCTTTTACTTTAAAATCAATTTATCTGTATCAATATCCTTTTTTTCGTATTCATCTTCACATGTTCGAACATTAAGTAACCGGCTATTTCTGGTATTTTCGAATTGTAAAGCGGGGCGATTGTCACTTTTGTCGCTCACAAATTCAACATTGTTTAGTGTGATGTTATTTGCATAGTTTACATATAAACCATATACCGGATAATCTACCCCAAACATACGGTTGTACGGATAAGCGCCTGCGTGCTCGTTGATTTCCAATTCCTTATTTGGATTGCCACTAAAAGCTACCGTTTCAAATCTTATATTCGATAACGAAACATTCTCAACATTCCGGCCTTTGTAACCCGTAATTGATGAGGTTATCCTGCCCGAGTTAGTGGCTGTTATGTTGTTTACCCTGATATTTTTGATACTGCTTTTCTCAAACTCTGTTTTTTCTTTCCATGCCGAGTTACGGTTGCCAAGTTTAATAAACAGCGGGGTTTCAACACCATCAATTACCACGTTATCAATAGATATATTCTCCATACTTCCTCCATCAACACATAAGAGGTCGATTCCAGACAATCCTCCCCAGGCTTTTAACACATGATGCATTTCTTTCGACTTTGACGGTTTTATAACAACATTGCTGATGGTTATATTTTTATATCCGCCAACCGAACTTGTACCACATTTTAACGGGGTTGCATGTGAGCTCAGAATGCAATTTGTAATTGTAACATTTTCGCATTTCCAATCGCCTTCCGATTTTAACACCAACGCATCGTCGCTGGCATCGATAACACAATTGCTTACAATAACATAATTGCAACCATCAATATCAACACCATCGTTATTCAGGTTACAGTGGTTAAATACAGTAATATCAGAAATTTTCAAATTAGTACAATGAAAATATCTTTGCATCCAAAAAGCCGAATTGGTTAGTTTAACCCCTTCAACTTTAATATTTACGCATTCCAGCATACAAATACCAAAGGGCCGGCTGTAATATTTTTTTTCTTTAGGAGTTGCATGGAACATTTGATAATCGCCACCCGGATAAATTTTTCCTTCTCCATATATTTTTATGTTTTTCTTTTGATAAGCATAAATCATTGCACGACGCGGGGCTTTATCTTCGCGCGATTTTACTACAGGGTCAATAAAGGGATAAGCATCATCGTTGTTTTCGCCTTGCCATGTTGCCCCTTCAGATAAATATATTGATACATTATCTTTTAGAAAGACAGTCCCTGAAATCCAGGTTCCTGCAGGAAATACTACTGTCCCTCCTCCATTTTCTGAGCAAGTGTCGATAGATTTTTGAATAGCTTTGGTATCGGATAAACTGTCCGATATTGCTCCGAAATCAGTAATTTTGAAGTTCTGTGCCATTACCGATGCGGTTATGCTAAACAGTACGATTGTGAGTAAATTTTTCATTGTTGTTTCCTTAAGTTGATTGTTTTATTGAATTGATATAAGTTAGCTCCAAAAATGATTTTGATAATCGTTCCTTTAAAGACTATTTATCAAAAATGAAGGCTGTTGAATCTGCGCTGACAGTATGGTCTTTTAGTTTAAAACCGGCCTTTGGGTCTTTTAAGCCGGAAACCTTTTGCCCGCCTATGGTATAATTTAAAAAACGGATATTAGCATACTGAACCTTTTTCCCGTTAATCATATTTCCCATATTATCTCCAATAAACGAGCTGCCATTCGGGGCAGGTTTATCAGCGCTGAAATTTATGAAGCTTACGTCTTTAATAGAATTTCCATGTTGATTTATTCTGCAATGTATGTGGCTTTGGTATTCTGTATAAATTTCTTCAATTCTGAAATTCTTGAATGTTAATTGGTGTAAAAGGGCGCCATCTCTTGACCAAATACAACAAACCCGGTCGGCAAGTACCACATCAAAGTTTTGAAATATCATATCATAGAATTGATGTGCTTTATCCCAGGTCTCATCACCAATTTTAATGGCACTCTTTCTTGTATAAGTTATTATGTTGCTATAATTATGGTCATAAATATCCCGGTTGGGGAAAATATCTTCATAGGTTTCATCTTGCTTGGGTGTTATTGCATCATCGCCCGTCCAGATAAGACAATCGTTTACAAATACATGCCTACATTTATTAATATCGATACCATCTGTGTTGTTTTTCACATTCTTGTATAATCTCAAGTCACTGATTATCTTGACATTATCTATCAATAAACTGTCGCAATAAATAGGCTCTATACTCCATGATGATGCATTCAATGATATTATTCCTTCAATGGTAACATTTTTACTTCCCTGAAACTGAATATTATGGGTTTTGTAAGTACTCCCCGTAGGATCTTTGGTGCGCAATGCCGTACCATTTCCATTCACAATTCCACGCCCAAATATTTTTATATTATCCGATTTCCACGAACCTATCAGATACTTTTCGGATTGATTTCCTTCACCGGCCAACTGAGCGTAATCGTTCATGTTTGTCGAACCCAGTAGCACAGCTCCCGGAGCGAGATAAACAGACTGATTGTCCCTTACATGAAGCATGCCTGACTTATATATTCCCGGGGGGAAATAAATAGTTTTGTTTTTCCCTTTTTGCTCGTCAAACGACTTTTGGATTTTATTTGTGTTTACCAAATTACCTGAGTTGTCCACACCATAATCCATAATATTCACAACATTCTCATCGGTTAATTTTGGAGGGTTTGACTCAGGTTTGTCTGCGAAAATGCATAACCCGTCAAGCCCTGTATGATGGTTTCCTGCCCCTTTGTTTATCAATACAATAAGTTTTGAAGGCTTAGTGATTTTGAATGACAATTTATTGCCAGCTACTGTTGAAACAATATTCGGGTTTGCCGGGGCAATTCTGTATTTTTCAATAGGTTGGTTTATTTCTATTTGAATATCAATACTTTCATTCAATTCAAAATGGACAAAACAAACGTCAACAATATCCTGTACAGGAACATTTTTAAATCCACTCCCATCATTTATACTTACTTTAAAATCCTTGTTTAAATCTACCCCGGGCATAACAGGATAGATGTGAGCCTGGGAATATGATTCAAGAAACATTCCCCAAAAAACTGCCATTATAAATAATCTGCTTAACATTTTTTAATCTTTTAATTAGTTAATACCATGAAATAGTACCTGAACCTTCAAGAAATTCTATCTTTTTTTTCTTTAGGTCATAACGAATTCTCCCTACCGAATCAACGGAGTTGAGGAAAACCGAAAATTTCTTTGTTACCAGGTACCCGGCAACAATAAATTCACCTTTATCCGGAAGTTCTGGCGGGTTTCGTTTCTGTAATCCTGTTTTTTGAAAGTCATCCCGCTCTTTCGATTGTTCCGGTGTAATATTTCCCCAATGCCTGCGGGTACCGACATTGGGAAATTCTTTAAAATGAACTTCTTTGCCATACTTTAATGCTTTATTGTAATAATTTCGTGAGTGGCTGATTGGTACTCTTACATCAGTTTCCCCCTGGGTGATTGTTACCGGCGTTAGTATGTTCTCCACCGTAGTAATGCCACTACGCGATTGGTAAGCTTCCATATTTTCATCGGGGGTGCAACCAATCCAGGGAATCATTTCGTCCCGGAATTCGCCTAAGGTATCTTGCTTAAACCAGGCGACAAAATCGCTCGGCCCGCAACTGATTACAGCACTGCAAAATAAATCGGGGAATTTGCCCAAAAGCCCGTATCCGTTAGCGCCACCACCACTACTCCCGTAATAATAAACCTGGTTTGTATCGGTAATATATTCTTTGTAGTTTCGAATAACATACCGATATGCATCGTAAAAGTCATATAATTCATAACCATTGCAGTCGGCTTTGCCTGTGGAGTATTTCCTGCCCCGCATATCAACCTGTACAGTAAGAAATTCCGCTTTAGGATTCTTCGAATCTTTTGTTGGTGGTTTAACTGATTGATGCCATCCGTGAGACATCAATAAAATCCGGGATGGTTTTTCAGGTTTATAGATTGCAATTCCAACTTTAACGCTATCAGTTATTGATGAGTTGATTTGGATAAAGTCCACGTTTGGAGACTTAAAAAATGTTTCCCCATTATCTGACAATGCAAATTGGATATCTTCAAATAATGAATCGGTTACATTTTGTCCTTCTGCAACTTCGCATATTACAAGCATTAATATTACTATCCGTATTTTCATAAATTTTCTGACTTTTAACCTGTTTTTATATCGATTAATAAACTGCTTCCTATATGGTTTTTAAAATAGTAGAAATGCCGGGTATATCCCCTTTTATTTAATAACCCTATTTGATATAAACTATTTTATCACAATATTTGAATGTATTGGATGCACTAACACCTTCGAACAACAAGAAATATATACCTGAAGCGACACTTATACCCGAATTATCTTTACCGTCCCAAATGATAGAGTGAGCGCCTGGTTGCAGCATTTTATTTGCATAAAGGCATTTAATCTTCATCCCGTTCCTGTTGTAAATACTTAAATTTGTTTTTGATGCTGTTTTAAGTTTAAAATGTATCGTTGTTTCACTGCTAAATGGGTTGGGATATTTCGTGAACTGCAGATTATTATTGTTTTCAATATTTAATAAATCTGTTGAGGTGTCGTTATCGTGGCTAACTTTAAGCTCAGAATACGTTACCGTTGCTGCTGCTCCTTCTGTATTATCCTGCAGGTAGTTTCCGGCCTTGAAATAATAGGTATTGTTACTTGGCCAATATTGTAATACTTCTTCATAATCAAAGGTTTCAATGATTTCGTCATTAATTTTTACAATCAATTTTGCGGTATCTACATCAATGGTACAGGTAAACCACTCACCTTCGCCAATTTCATTATATTTACCATTGTTGCCTTTTTTGTAATCAGTCAATCTTTCACCACTTTTCGTAATGAGCCGAATCACACCTTTTTCCCAGATGCATTTCAGCAGGGGTTTGTCTGAAGGTTCTTTCCCATGTATTTGCATGAAAAATAGTTTATTAGCACCTTCTTTAAAATCGCCCACCTTTAGTCTTCCATGCAGATGACCTCCATCCTGAAGTGTCCAGTTGTGCTGGTCAGCTCCCACCATTTCACGCAACTCTGTACGCGAATAGTGTGTGTTTGGTGTGGTAACACCCGAATATTCACATTTGAATGCCTGCCCCTCGTTTGTGGTGTAAAAATATTTAGCGAGTTCTTCAGGCCAGGCTTTATTTCCCAACACATAGTCTGTAAAATCAGGGTTTAGCACTTCTAAAGCATTTCCTGTTTCGGGGTTTTCCAGTGGAAAAGTAATCTTCCAATGGGTTGGGTCGAATATACCTGTAGAATCTAAACTGTTTACCTCAGAAACAGATGATAAATCTGAAGCAACTAAATCAGTTTTTAAGTTTTTTGAACATATTGAAACTGTAAATATGCTGCTTAGCAAAAGAAAGCCTGTTATGTTTTGATAAATTAAATTCATAAATAAAACGTTTTTATTCCCGGAATATGAGTACAAAGACAACTAACTTCCGGTTCATCTTTATAATCAATGTTATTATTTAGTGTCAAAGTTTTAGCAGTTTGTAGGTAGCCATAGAGCTACCGGTAGTTAGTGATACCAGGTAAACACCACTGAAATCAGAGCCAATTCTCCATTCTACAGAATGCAACCCCCTTTCCATCTTTTCATCTACAAGTGTTTCAATCACTTTCCCCTCAAGATTCCGAATAGCAATCCTAACATGCTCATCCCTGTTTATTTGAAAAGAAATGGTGCATTTGTTTTTAAACGGATTTGGATATGCTTTAAGAAAGTTTCCGGGAGCGAATTTATGATTAACAGCAGTTGCACTCCCTGGATCGAACGAAAATGCTGAAGGATCAGCGCTTTGAGCATCATCATCAAGGTTAAAATTAGCAAGAGTATCTTCTAAAGAGAGTACAGTTTCCCCTGCAATGGTATAATTCGAGAAATGAATATTGTAATATTGAACCTTCTTATTATTGATGATGCTGTTGAGGTTGTCTCCAATAAACGAACTTCCAAGCGGAGCGGGCTCCTTTGCATGGATATTAATGAAATTGATATTTTTTATTGAATTCCCTTCATTATCTATCGTGCAATATATGTGCGATTGCTTGTATTCAGAACCAATTGTTTCAATGTTAAAATCTTTGAAAGTGATATAGTTAATAATTGCGCCAAATTCCGACCATATATTTATAGCGCGATCTGCGTATATAATATTGAAGTTCTGAAAGGTCATATCGTAAAACTCCTTACCTGGGCCGTATGTTTCGCTACCTATTTTAATAGCGGCTTTGCGTGTATAAACAGTTATGTTTTTGTATAAATGATCGTTTACGTTTCTCAGCGGGAATACACTGTTATACGTATTGTCCTGTTTAGGTGTAATGGCATCATCCCCAGACCATATAAGGCAATCTTCAACAACCACATGTCGGCATTTATTTAAATCAATTCCGTCCGTATTCAATCTGTTTCCATAATAACGCAGGTCACTCATAACCTTGGTATTCCGGATAATGAGGTTATCACAGAAGATGGGTTCTATATTCCATGAACTTGGATTTAAAGAAATAATACCCTCGATGGTAACACCGGTACTTCCCTGAAACTGAATGTTGTGAGTTTTAAAATCACTTCCTTCCGGATCTTGTAATCGCAGGGCTGTTCCATTTCCATTAACAATGCCCCTTCCAAAAATTTTCACATTATCCGACTTCCAGGAACCAATAACATACTTTTCATTTTTACTTCCTTCACCACCAATTTGCTGATAATCGCTAATATTGGATGACCCCATCAGAACTGCACCCGGAGCCAGGTAAACAGACTGGTTGCTTCTTATGTGCAGCATTCCGGTTTTATATACACCCGGGGGAAAATAGATGATTTTATCTTCTCCATTATAATCATTGAATGCCTGTTGAATAAGAGATGTTGCCAGCGAATTTCCCGTAGAATCAACGTTATAGTCCATAATGTTCACCACATTAGGATCACTTGGTTTCGGGGGATTGGATTCCGGCTCCTCGGCCAGGATACATAACCCATCGAGTCCAAGCGTATGGTTACCTGCCCCATCATTTATCAAAACAATCAATTTTTCAGGATTATTGAGTGTGAATGTCATTGTATGCCCATTTATTTCAGGAATAATTCCGAGCACTTCGGGCGCTATCTTCCATGTATCAATATCTTCGTTGACTGTTATCTCGATATTCACGCTACTTGTCATTGAAAAATGTACGAAACAAACATCCACAATATCTTGTACGGGAATGGTTTTGTATCCGCTTCCATCATTAATTCTTACAACGAAATCGGGATTTAGTTCAACCTCCGGCATAACAGGGTATATAACTGTTTGCGATAACAGGGGCTGCATTATGAAAGTGCAGAGAAAAATCGAAAAAAGTATTTTGAGCATTATTTCGCAGTTAAAAAATTACTTACTTAAATTTGATTAATAAACGACCAATATTTCCGGTTTTATTTTTCTATTGCCTTCGGCCACGATAAAATAGACACCCTTTGAAAGCATTGAAATATCAATTTTGCTATGTTCTTTATAATCCGCTATTTTTAGAATGTTTCGCCCATAGGTGTCATAAAAAATAAGATTTCCGTGTTGCTGTCCTTGGCTCAATTCTACAACGATGTGGCCATCAGTTGCAGGATTGGGATAAATATTTATTGTTTCCACTTCAGGGGAAGTACGAAAAGGCACATCCTTTATTGAAGTTGTATTAGGGAGTGTGATGCCAAAGTTATCGCTTAATCCCGAGCTATTCCCTGCAGAGTCAATTGCTTCTACACGGAATACATAATATACCGAACTTTTCAATCCGGAAACAGCATAAATAGTATCACTTGTTTTTCCAATTAATTTATTAGCCAGGAATACATTGTAATGGCTGATACCAATATTATCATAGGATGGGCTCCATGACAAGGAAAACGAATTTGAAGTAATATCAGCTGCAGACAAATTTGCCGGTTTTTGCGGAGGTTCAAAATCGATTGTAGAGCAGTAACTGGCTGTATCCCCAATTGTATCACCGGTAATCCATCCCGGAGAACACCTTATGTACGTATTATCTTCGAGACATATCTGACGGCTTTGGGTAATTCGACTGCCCAAAGCGAATCCATCGCTGAAGCAGCAATTTCTGATACTTCCGCCATCCACTTTAATGAATGCACAATTATCATCTCCAGTTGATTTGAAAGTACAGTTTTCGATTATCACGTTGGTAATTCTCGAATCGTTCGGGTTTCCACATTGAGGTCCACCGCCAGGCGATGCCAGGCACGGGGTTCTTCCCTCCACCTGAGGGCCTCTGTCTATCCGGCAGTTGCTAAACCTGATATTGCTAATACCACCCCTTAACACTCCCCTTGTTTTTCTGGTCCATTTGCAACTGTCAAAAGCAATATCATTCCCGCCATTTAACCAGTAGGCCTGGCCTCCATGCTTTAGTTTAATGCCAATAACGTCACCCTTCTGGTAGGGTGCAACTTTATCCGGTTTAAGTAGTCCAAATTGCCATATCCTGTCAGAAATTTGGTATGTATTGGCCGTGTCCCAGGGGATTTGATCATTATTGTCAACAATGATATGAGGGTCATCTTTATCGTTGGTATATTTTTTTAAGTAGAGGCCACTTGAATTTCGTCGACCATATTGCATGAGAGAATCGGGCGTGGGAAATCCTTCGTGCAACTCAATTATTACAATACCGGGCGAAACCGATACTACATTTCCCTGGCTTACCGTACAATAATCGCGTGTGAAATGTATGCCATTGAATCTAACTCTGTAAACATTTCTTCCGTAAATTGCATCGGCTCTCCTGTCCACGGTAACAAAAGTCGTACTGTTGAACCCTGCACCCCTGAATTGGAGCATTCCACTGGAGCCGGGGATAAATGAATCGCCAAAATCAATTGAAGGATTCTCTCCGCAAAAATTATAAACACCTTCCGGATAAAAGAGCACAATTGTATCATGCGGATTTAATTCAAAGTGTCTTTTAGCAGAATCAATGGCAAGCACCGTTCCCTGACTGGCATTAGCCACAGTTACACCAAATAATTTTGTAACATCCCATTGCAAAGTCTGGCTAACTGATTGATA